>JANQPW010000594.1 GCA_028285285.1 Silvanigrellales bacterium | reverse complement strand
GTGGAAGCATCATCATCCCCATGGCCATGCGCGCCCTCATTCCTGCATTTGTGATCAGCGAGCTCAAGGCAGCATTTCAAATAGGGTTTCTTGTTTATCTGCCGTTCATCGTGATCGATATGATCGTTTCGAGTGTGCTCATGGCCATGGGGATGATGATGCTTCCACCAACCATCGTCAGTCTCCCTCTTAAGATCGTTCTTTTCGTACTTGTCGACGGCTGGAACCTTCTCACAGGATCGCTGATCTCAAGCTTTATTTAGGAGTTGGATATGAACTCACAGCATGTCATCGACATCTCAATGCGAACCATTCTCGCAGGAACCGAAGTGGCAACTCCTCTTTTGGTCACCGCGCTAGTTGTGGGTCTGTTGGTCAGCGTCTTTCAGGCAGCAACCCAAATCAATGAAGCCACACTCAGCTTCCTTCCCAAGATCGCCGCGATGATCCTGGTTTTGGCGCTGATATCACCCTGGCTCCTTGAGCGAATGAAAGACTACACAACGGGTCTCTATGAAAAAATCCCTGTCGTGGCGAGACTCAAACAATGAATTTCGAAACCCTCTTTGGGTTTGATCCGCAAAACTGGCCACTCGCCATTTTAGCCTTTCTCAGAGTGTTAAGCGTATTGGTGTTTCTTCCTATATTTGGCAACTCCGCTACGCCAATACGCGTGCGAATTCTCCTCGGAATGGTGTTCACTTTCGCTGTGTGGCCACTCATTGAGAGAGATCTGAGCTCGCAACAACTGCTTGGTCACACCTCTCCCGCAAACGCTTTTCTCATCAGCATCCGCGAGGTTTTTTTCGGATTCGCGGTCGGCTTTTCCGCCAAGCTGATCCTCTACGCTGCCAACATTGCCGCCGGAGTGGTTGGGGTTAACATGGGTTTTCAAGCAGCGGCTCTTGTCTCTCCGCTCTTTGGCGGATCCGACTCAGTTCTGTCCAACTTCAAAAACTGGATCATGCTCATGATCCTCTTAGCTTTCAACATGCACCACTACTTTATCGAACTGATCTTCCAGAGCTTCCAAGATGTTCCTCTTTCTCCAAGCGCAAATGCAACGATGCTTGTGAGCAATATGGTCGACGTTACTCAAACGAGCTTTGAGATGGGAATGCGAATTGCAGCACCACTGCTTGCCATACAGATCATCACAACCTTCGCCTTGGGCCTGTTAGGCCGAGCTATTCCTCAACTCAACGTTTTTATCGTGAATTTTCCTCTGAGCTTTCTTCTCAGTATGGTTATCCTCTTCTTTGCGATGTCATCCCTTGTGGCCTATGTGTCCCAACAAGGACTCCAGCACGAAACACTGTTCACACAGCGCACTCTGTCAACTTTTGCGGAGGGCCCCTAGTGGACGAGCGAGAGCAGGATAAAGACGACAAAACCGAAGAAGCCACTGAAGAGAGGCGTCGCCAGTTTCGCGAGGAAGGTAAACTTCCCAATCCGAAAGAACTCCTGAGCGCATTCTCTCTCATTGGGTTTTCAATCATTGCAACCCTATTTGGCTCAAATCTTTTCGCATCTCTCAGCAGCACCTTCGCTCAGAGCTGGAGGTTGATTCCTCAAGTTCTCCACAACCCCACAACAATTCAAGAACAGATTTACGCTGCCTTTCGACCAGTCCTTCCCACATTTATTGTGGCTGGCCTTGTGATGCTTGCAGCACCCATTGTCATTGGTCTTCTGATAACGCGTTTCAATTGGTCGTGGAAGAAAATGGAACTCAAACTGGAGAAACTCAACCCCGTTAGTGGCCTGAAGAATATTTTTGGTCAAAACCTCATCGTCGAAACGCTAAAAAATTCAGCAAAAGCGATCCTCATTGGCTCAGTGACCGCTCTCTTCCTCAAAGATGAAATCTTCAAAAGCATTTCCTTCATCGGCACGAGTGTGCATGGAACCTTCCACACCATCGGCCACACGACACTCTTTCTTCTTGTCTTTGTTTGCATGGCCACTGTGGTCATTGGCGCCGGAGATTTCGCCTGGAACTTCTACAAAAATGAACAAGAACTGCGCATGACCAAGCAGCAAGTGAAGCAAGAGGTCAAAACTCAAGAGGGTGACCCCTTCATCAAAGGAGCACGGAAACGCATTGCCCGAGAAATGCTTTTTAGCGCTTCAGTTGAGCGCGTGCCCAACGCAACATTTGTTGTTACTAACCCGACTCACTACTCGGTCGCTATTCAGTACCAGCAGGGAATGGAGGTTCCCATTGTGGTGTCAAAGGGGCAAGACTACCTGGCACTAAAGATCCGCGAGGTTGCAAAGAAACACGATATCATCCTCATTGAGAACAAGCCACTCGCACGGGCTCTTTACAAGCAGGTCGACATAGGTGGTGAGGTTCCTCGAACTCTCTTCAGCGCTGTCATTGAGGTCATGAAGACAATCTATGCACAACGCGGTCGAGGTTACTTTGAGAAGTTTGGGCTTGCAGGACATTTTGGCTGAAGTGCTGACTAGAATGACGGCAAATCTCTGAAGAGGTAACATTGGCTGAGGCAAAACAAATAGCTGGTTCGACTCCCGGTGGAATCTCAATTCCTGGCGCAAAAAAAACTCTGAGCCTGCTGGGGCGTAGCCCAGACATGCTCATTGCCGTCACTGTGCTCGGAATTGTGCTCATGATGGTGTTTCCACTTCCAGCCATGCTCCTTGATCTTCTTCTCGCGCTCTCCGTGTCGTCAAGCCTGGTGATCTTGATGGTTGCCGTATACATTCAACGCCCACTTGACTTCGGTGTCTTTCCTACAGTTCTTCTCATTGCAACCTTGTTCCGACTTGCGCTCAACGTTGCAACAACGCGCAGTATTCTCCTAAACGGCTCCGAAGGGAGCCTATCAAACATGATCCAGGCTTTTGGTCAGCTGGTAATTGGGAACAATTTTGTAGTGGGTATGGTCGTCTTCCTCATTCTAACCATCATCAACTTCATTGTGATCACAAAAGGCTCCGGTCGTATCGCCGAAGTAGCGGCTCGTTTCACCTTGGACGCATTGCCCGGAAAACAGATGGCAATTGATGCCGAACTCAACTCTGGACATATCAACCCAGACGAGGCCAAAAAGCGGCGAAACGAGCTTGAAAAAGAGACGGACTTCTACGGAGCTATGGACGGTTCTAGTAAATTTGTTCGAGGCGACGCAATCGCTGGTATCATCATCACGCTGGTGAATATGCTGGTTGGGCTCACAGTTGGAATACTTCAACATGACCTTTCAGCCTTGGAGTCTGCTCAAACCTTCACACTGCTTGCAG
>JANQPW010000567.1 GCA_028285285.1 Silvanigrellales bacterium | reverse complement strand
GAACAGCCCGGTCGCTGATCTCAATCAAAGATTGAGGAGATTGAAACGACTGCCAGATCGTTCGCTCGGCCGCAGTGCTCTTTCCCAAGTTCCCATCTTTGTCTTTTTCGGGGAAAAAGCGATTGTTCATATCGCGCAGCAAGCGCTGGTTCATACCCAACGCAAAGAGGGCCTTGTTGCCATACTTCAACTGGAGTGTTTCACCAGCGATCCCTTCATCAGTCGTGTCTTCGCGCTGCACTTCAACGGCGATTTCTGCTTTGGCCCAGCGTTTAAACTCTTCACTCGACGCAGCATCAAAACGTTTGCGCAAGGGGAACAGGAGGCGGCGAGAGGTCTTTTGATCCCAAAAATTGGGCCGTGTGACCAAAAGAACCATGTCGTCGGGCAATTCGCGCGACAGCTGTGGAACCTCATAGGGCCTGCTTGCCGCTGCTCCACTTTGGGCATCCAGCACGTGCTCATTCTGATGAATGGCGGCACGCTTTCGAAACACGGCCGCCTTGCGATTGGGCCCTTCCGTGAGCACCACCATTTGGTGAAGATCGCCGTTTTCAGCTTCATCAAGGTAAAATTCGTAGGTCAAGCGGCCCGTTTTGCGCAGTCGCCTTTTTCCGCAGTCATTGAGGCTGAGGTCACCGCCGCCAAGAGCGGGCTCATCAACCTGAAAAAAGGAGGCCGCGTTGGGCCTGAGGAGTTCTCCCACACGAGCCAACAGCTTCTGAGGTGAATTCTTAAGAGGGCTCAGTTGTTCCAGTTGTGTGAGCTGACAGCCCACAAATTCGAAGGGGTCGTCTACATAACTCTCGGGGCTTTGGCCCACCGGAAAGGTGGCTGCACGATAAAGAAAGTCATGCAGCTCACCGGCAGCGTCCCCCGACAAGAAGCTTGCATTGTCTGACTGAAACTCCTCTCGCTGAGGAAGCCCACCCACGGCTTTCGAGAAGCTTTGGGTGATCACAACTTTCCCAATAACAGCAACCGGAAAGGGAGGAGTGGCCGACGAACCCCGCATTTTCTCAAAAAGGCTGTCGACCGCAGCCTTCTTTGTTTCCTTTGCGGATGCCAAGCCCTTGTTTTGCTCCCGAGTGACACAGGAACAAAGAACAGCAGACAGGGCCACGCAAAGAGTGAGTGTGAGGGGAATGTGAACGCCAGACCACAGATTCCAATTATACCTGTTTGCCATCAATCACAGAGCTCCTGGAATGAAAGGGGGTTTGTTTTTCCAAGAGTATACTGTGTTTTCCATCAAAGAAACAGCTCGCCTGCTCAAGCGAGAGCTTCACGACGCCGGGGTTTTCGACCTGCGAGCGAGAAAACCCTCCTTCTCCAGAAACTTTGTGGAGTGCATCGCTTCCACAAAAACGGGGTGCTCAAGCACCTTCTTGTGAAAGGGGATGTTCGTGCGAATGCCTTCAACCACATACTCATGAAGGGCTCGGCGCATGCGAACAATCGCAAGCTCTCGCGTGGGGGCATGCACGATCACCTTCGAAAGCAGAGAATCATAGTGAGGCACCACGGTGTAACCATGATAAATGAAGCTGTCGACGCGTACCCCTGGACCTCCTGGTGCTGCATAGGCAGTGACCTTTCCGGGCCAAGGCGCAAAAGTTTCAGGGTCTTCCGCATTAATGCGGCACTCAATGGCATGGCCTCTGAGGGTCACCTGATCTTGACTCACCGAAAGGGGAAGCCCCTGTGCCACCAAGATCTGCTCTCGCACGAGGTCAAAATCTGTGACCAGCTCCGTAACAGGGTGCTCCACCTGAATGCGGGTGTTCATCTCCATAAAATAAACATTGCGGTCCTCGTCCATAAGGAACTCAACGGTACCGGCACCAAGGTACCCCACCTCCTGGGCAAGAGAAACAGCGTATCCCCCAATGCGCTCTCGGTCGGCATCGTTGAGGTGAGGGCAAGGAGCCTCTTCAATCACCTTTTGATGACGGCGTTGAACCGAACAGTCGCGCTCGCCAAAGTGCACCACGTTTCCCTGCGAGTCGGCGAGAATCTGCACCTCCACATGTCGGGGATTCTCGAGGTACTTCTCCACATACACGTCGGGGTTGCCGAAAGCAGCTCGCGCCTCAGCCTGACACGCCTGGAAGGCACCCGCCACATCTTCTGCGCGGTGAACAATTTTCATTCCACGACCGCCACCACCGCCGCTCGCCTTCAAAATCACGGGAAAGCCGATCTTCCGAGCCGAATCCACTGAGTCTTGGGGGCCCGTCAATGCCCTCTCACCACCCGGCAG
>JANQPW010000547.1 GCA_028285285.1 Silvanigrellales bacterium | reverse complement strand
CAAAAGGTACTGCCCATATTCTGAATGCCGGTCGATGATGTCTCGAAACACGGAGCTTTCGCCGACTTGGGTGGTGAGAGCCCAGGCAAACTGGATGCTGGTGAACACCGCGGTGTAGTCATCAAGACAGCTTTGGCGCTGATACTCAAAGCGATGAAATTTGTGGTGTGCGCTTTGAAAGTCAAGCAGGGTCAGGTGCTCATACCCTGCCAAGATCTGCCCAAGATGAAGGTGCCCGTGGGTTTGAATGAGCAGACCGCAGCTTTGGATCTCTGAGATGATCTGCTCAATTTGCGAGTCAATCATCGGAATTGTGTCAAAATTTTTGCGATGTCGGCCCTTGAACCGGTCTCGAAGGGGGGTGATCTTGTCCCTCAAGGCTTGTCGAAAACTCTGCAGATCTTCTTTCCAATTCTCAAGGCTTTCGCCTTCAAGCGAGAGGGGCGCCAATTCGGGTGAGCTCTTTGCTTTCATCATGCAACTGTGAAATTCAGCCACAAGCCGGCCAGTGCGTTGGGCTAAGCTCACGCAATGAGACCATTCTTCCTCGGCCCGAGCTTGGCTTTCTGCCCGAAAATATCGAGCTTTCTGAAGCTGCACCAGAAGGCGGCTCCAAAGATTTCCACTGCTCGGCACATAAGCCATGCTCAGCCCAACAGAATGAGTGACCCCTTCACGGGTTGTGTGTTCCAGAGTGGACACCAAACGCGCTGATCCCTTGAAATTGGGCGTGCTGCTCAGGTGCCTCAGGATCTCTGATTCGAGGGAAGAAGGACCTTCTAAGGGAGCGCAACGAAAGAGCTTAATAGCTTCGAGAGAGTCAACACGAACGAGGGAATGGCTGGGATCTTCATGCACAGAGACAGCAACCACGGAGGGCTCACCATCGTGAAACTTTCGTGTGAGAACGTGCCCGGCGTCTGTGGCAATGGGGTTTGTGCGGCTAAAAGCGGCTCGAAGCGATTGGTAGAAACCGTCGTCACCGCGAGCGTCACGGAGCGACCAAGGATCAAGGGTGATGACCGCATCGTCGGGCTGGTATCTCCCTACAGAAAAGGGAAAGATCAGCAGTTGGTTTTGTTTCTTGAACTCGATCCATGCCATTCCATAGGCCTGGCGAGCCGATTGCGAAAAAAGCACAAGGTCGGCAACGCGCGGTCGCTCATTTTCCTGAACCTCAAAGGGAAAGTGTGTGAGGGAGTTCCAAGCTTCTGCTGAGACGGCCTCAAAGAGTTGTCTCAGAATTTGAACAAAGGCATTCACGTTGCTATGTCCTTCGCAGGGCCCGACCTCAGAGAGAAAAATTGGTTGCGCACCTACGGGCTGTTCTCGGCTCCGTTGAGCGAGGCACTGGGCACAACTTCGCCAATCGGCCATTCGAGAATGATGTATCATCTCCTCGACGAGAGGAGTATCACAGTCGTGATGATTTCCCCAGCCTCGCATTGAGAAGGGTTTGATTTTTCATGGAATTCCTCCACTATTCCGCTTTTTCGAGATTTTGGCCCGCAGCGGTCTCTGTCCTGACCCTGTTCGCTTGGGGTGCCTCTGGCTGCGAAATGACGGAAAAACGTCTTTGGGGGGTTCCCGATTTTTTACTTGCTCCC
>JANQPW010000521.1 GCA_028285285.1 Silvanigrellales bacterium | reverse complement strand
ATCGCCTCATGGTCGACTCTGATGATTCCCTCATTCGCGACGAAATCCACACCTATGAGGAAGATCCGAGCACCCGAAAGTCGGAAAAGAAGCTGAAGCCCATCGACGCACGAAAGCTGAAGCTTTCTTTTGTGAACAGCTAAATTCCCACGTGAGCCCGAACATTTCTTGAATGGGTAGAAAGTCATGCAAAACTGAAGGTGTCTTTTTGAGGCCGTTCCTATGACCTTTGTTTTGCCAGCCCTCTCGATTCCCTGTGTGGTGCCCTTTCCTGGGCATGTGGTCCATTTGCATATTTTTGAGCCTCGATATCGGCGCTTGGTGCAGGATGTAATCCAGAGCGCGAGTCATGAGAGCTTGCTTTTTCAGGGGGTCAGAAAGCTCGTCACGCCGCGGCGTTCGGCCTGGGGGTCGATCACTGATGTGCTTTCGAGCAACGGAGCTCTCTATGAACCTGCTGCTGTTGGAGGAAGGGGCAGGCTCAGTGTTTGCAAGAAGTTTGGTGATGGCCGCTTCCTCGTCTCAATTGAAGTTTTGGAAAGAGTTGAGTTGATTCGAGAGCAGTGTCAGGTGCCCTACCCTCGATTGCTCTGCCAGCCTCGTAAAGACCCCGATTTGACTGAAACGGCTGAGGTTCAGGCTTTTCTGCAACTGAAGAAAGAGATTGTGGAGGCCGCCTTGAAGCTTCTGGCCGCTCAAGAAAGAAGTAACAGTCGGGGGGAACCGGGGCGGTGGCTGCGTCTCGAGCCCGAGCGGTTTTGTTTTGAGGTTTTGAAGTGCTTCACCTTGGAGAAAACCGAGGCTCAAAAGCTTCTGGAAGACTTTGATCCAATCCGCCGCAGTAGCTGTCTTTTGGGCTGGCTGCAGGAGTCTCTTGTGGCAGCAGATACCCGTGAGACCGCAGCGGACAAAGATTTGGAACCCTCGTTGTCACCGCCTCAACCCGCCCAAAAGGAGTCGGACAACGTGGTTGTCTTTCCGGGAAGGTTCCGCTTGCCTCCCCTTGCTCCATCTTAGAGTTGCTCTTAGTCTTTCTTCTCATTTCCCTTGAGGGAGTCTCCCTCCCGCATGAGGTACTGCATGTAGC
>JANQPW010000515.1 GCA_028285285.1 Silvanigrellales bacterium | reverse complement strand
GTTGGCGCACACCACCTCGAAGCCGAAAAACGCGAACGGTAGCCCCCGGAGATCCGACAACTCTGAGCTCCGCAAACTCAACTTTCTTCGGCAGAGGATCGCAGGCCACTGCCAAGAAACCTCCCCAGGCGGCAAGCAAGCGCACAAAGGAGCTCAACCACAGCCACCGTTTCGTCGTTTCTTGATGTGTCCCCACGCGTTTTTCATCACTCCGCTGCTGAACATGACTCCTGCTCACAAGCCTATCACTTCAAATGAGGGAGATCAGTATTCAGGCCGATTCAAGCGGGACCATTGAAGAAGTGCGACAAACGATGAAGCCAGAGAGCAAACCGGCCGTCGATGCTCTCTGCAGTGGGGCTACATGACAAAAGCTCACTCATGGCAAAATACAGACCAAACTCGTCGCCCAAGTAGGTGAGCTCCCCCGAAACCCGAGCTGTGGAGCCAGGGTCACACAGCAGAAGACTGCCCGATTGCGCAGTGGTCACCAGCACCTTTCCACTGTGGTCTTCCAACAAAAACCAGGAGTGGGCCGGCCCAATTGTGCGCACGGTTCCGAAGAGCTCAACTTTCTTGCCAACATATTGCGCAGGATCAAGGGCGAAGTGCTTCACTTCAACAGTATTAGTTGCAGCAACCTCTCCCAAGAAAGGAAGAGGAAACAAAGCAATGCTCAATGCCATAGCAAAGCCCGACAGCCAGGGTGCTCGACAAAAAGGCAAGCCGCGAAGAACCATGTCAATCGCCCTCACTCTCGTCTTCCTCACTTGTGATCTCGAGGCTGTCGGCAAACACCGCCAGCAGCTTTCTCACGTCTAAGATTCCCCGCACGATATCCCCTTCTTTGGCCACACCACCCAAGATTTTGTACTCGTGGCTAAAAAAGTTCTGTGCAATGGATTCAATTTCCGACTCTTTCAGGCGAACAAACTCGGTGATGGCATCCACAATGATTCCAAAACCCCCCACCTCGGTGTGCACGATCATGATTCGGGTAGACTGGGTCACACCCCCTTTGGGAAATCCAAGCAAGCGTCGCAAGTTGAGAATGGGCATGATTTCTCCACGCAGAGAAATGATCCCCTCAACGGATGTGTGCGAACCGGGAACAAAGGTGACGTTTGTCATCATGATGATCTCTTGAACAGGAGTCACCGAAAGAAGGAAAGGTTCACTGTGGATGCGAAACCCAATGTACTGCGTGCCCTCCTGAGTTTCGAAGTCACCTGTGTCACCAATGAGGTTTGAACCATCCGTTTCATTGATGGGCAGGCTGCCCAACATATCACCACTCAGGTGTTTGGATATTCTTCTAAGCCACACGACCCATTCCTCCACGCCCAGAGTCGGAGTGATCTTCGATCAACTCACCAACATCAAGCACCAAAGCCACACGACCGTTGCCCAGAACACACCCACCAGACACTCCCCGTGTGCGCCCTAAAATTCTCCCGAGCGACTTGATCACAATTTCCTGCTGGCCCATGAGTTGGTCCACAATGAAACCCACACGTTGTTCGCCCACTCCAACGACAACAAAGATCAGCCGTGGTTTTTTCTTTCGCTTGTTTCGAGCATTGAGGCGCCCTTCAGAAGTTGCGGGCAAGATCGACTCGTTTGCTGCGGCGTCTTCGCCCGCCTGCTCCAAGTCTGCCTCTGGGCCTTGTGCGAGACCACCCTCTCCATCGAGGGTTACGGAAGGAACAGCAAGACCTTCCTCTTTCGCGTCTTCAGACACGGCGTACCACATCTTTTCACTCAGATCGTTGAGAGAGAAGATGTCTGCAAGTTTCAGAAGGGGCATGACCTGCTCTCGCAGTTTCACAAAATCAGAGTGCCCAATGCGCTGCACATCTTCGGGGCCAATGCGAATGGACTCGATCACATTCACAAGCGGAATGGCATAGGTCTCACCGCAACTCTCCACCATAAGACTGGGAATGATGGCCAGTGTGAGGGGGAGCTTGATGGAGATCTGCGTGCCATGCCCTTCTGTGGAGTCTATGTCCACGACACCCTTCAGTTTCACAATGCTCTTCTTCACAGCGTCCATTCCAACGCCACGCCCTGATATGTTCGTGACCTGTTCCGCTGTGGAAAAGCCAGGCTCAAAGATCAGATTGTAAATTTCTTTTTCAGTGAGCTGATCGGTTTCTGCAATGAGACCCTTCTGGATGGCTTTTTGCCGTATTCTTTCAGCCTGCAGGCCCTTGCCATCATCGGAGACAAAAATCACGATCATGTTGCCATCTTGATAGGCTCGCAGCGTGATTGTGCCTTTGGGCTCTTTGCCGGCAGCCACACGATCTTCTGGCATTTCAATGCCATGATCTGCGCTGTTTCGAATGATGTGAACAAGAGGATCCCCAATTTCTTCAACGAGGGTCTTGTCGAGCTCAGTTTCTCCACCTTCAATGAGCAGCTCGATCTCTTTGCCACAAGTGCGGGCAAGGTCGCGCACCACGCGCGTGAATTTATAAAACGCATTGCCCACAGGCACCATTCGGATCTTCATAATGATGCTCTGCACATCATTCATATGACGCCCAAACAAGAGCAGAGTTTCAGACATGGTGTGCAACAGCTCGCTGTTCTGCCCCGCCATGCGCAGGGTTTCTTCAATGCGCGCAAAACGAGTGCGGTCGATGACAAGCTCGCCAACAAGATTCACAAGGGCATCAAGTCGCTTGAGATCCACCCGGATCGTTCCCACGCCTTCTGCTTTTTTCTTTTTGGCAGCCTTCTTGTCACCACCCTCTTTGTCTCCCGAAGCTTCATCGCCCTCTCGTTGGGGAGTCAGAGCTGAAGGAGCAGGCTCGGAGGGTTCGTCAGAAGACGACTGTTTCTCTGCTTCTGAGGTCGATCGCGAAGGTGAAGGCTCCAGTTCAATGCCGTTTTGCGCCGCAAAGTCGGCCTGAAGCACCTTGTTGAGGGCTTCATTGATGGGAAGCTCAGCCGACTTCCCCTCTTTGAGAGCCTCGAAGCAGGCACGAATGCGATCGAGAGCCTCCAAAAGGCCGTCCATCATTGCGGACGTTGCCTTGAGTTCGCCCTTGCGCATGCGATCAAAGGTGTTTTCCATAACGTGCGTGAGCTTCTCAATAGCTCGAAAGCCAAACATACCGGCCGTGCCCTTGATGGTGTGGGCAGCACGGAAAATAGTGTCGATGGCCTCGGAGTTTTCCGGATCTCCTTCCAAATCCAGCATGCTTTGCGAAAGCTCTTCCATCAGCTCGTCGGCGTTGGTGAGGAAGTCATCGACCATCTCCTCATCCAGTTCCATAGCAGCTTCAGCAGGTTCTCGATTCCCACTGTCAAAGTCTTCATAGGGCAGGTCTTGAGGGGAAGCTGCTGAAGAAGCTTCAGGCTCCACCGACTCAGTTTCATTTGCTGGCTCTGCCACTTCCTCAGAAAGCACAGGCTGAGGCGCGGCACTTTCTGCCGCAGGTGCAGAAGCTTCCACTTCACCCACCAGCCCTTCCGCTTCAGATGAGTCAAAGGCCACAAGGTTCCAGGGCTCTGGAAAGCTCGCCAAAGCGAGGTCATTGCTTTCCAAGGCCGTTGCCGACACGTTTCCAAGAAGACCGGCCATTTCTGCGTCGAGGTCAGAAGCAAAAACGATCAACGTCCCGTGGGGTGGGGCTGTTCTCTCGTAGATGATCTCCACCACACGGGTGAGATTTTCATACCCGTCGA
>JANQPW010000511.1 GCA_028285285.1 Silvanigrellales bacterium | reverse complement strand
CGCAATCAGGGCCTGTACATTCTGCGCGGCCTCGGGTTTCTTCTTTCCCTTGGTTAAAATCACAGAGATTGCCGTAGGGCTGTTGCTGTTGAGTAACTTCTTTGTTCCTTTAGCGCTGGTGGTCATTTCTCCGATAGTGGTCAACATCTTTGCCATTCATTTGTTCTTGGATCCCGCTGGCATGCCCATGGCTGTGGCTCTTGTGGTGCTGACGGTTTTGGCTGCAGCCGGGCGCTGGGGCTCTTTTGCAGAGCTGCTCAAACCCAAATCAGATGCAGCCGGTGTCCAACACCACGAACACCACCAACAAGGTTACCACGCCACCCAATCCTGATGGCTGGGGGCGGTTGAGGAGGTTGTTATGAAAACAATTCGTCGTTCACAAGACAGAGGTCAGGTGCAGCAGGGGTGGCTCCACGCCAAACACAGCTTTTCCTTTGCGAGCTACTATCATCCTGAGCACATGGGTTTCAGTGATCTGCGAGTGATCAATCAAGACATCATTGCTCCCGGAGGAGGTTTTGCCACTCACTCTCACAACGATATGGAGATCATCACCTACCCCATTCGAGGAGCCCTGTCGCATGTGGATAGCCTTGGTCAAAAAAAGACGCTTCACAGCGGAGAGATCCAAGTGATGAGTGCCGGAACGGGCATTAGCCATAGCGAAATGAACGATGGTTCAGAGGAAGTGGAGCTCTTGCAGATCTGGATTCAGCCCGACGCTCCCGGTCACGCTCCGAGCTATTCCGAGATGCGTCTCGATGACCTTCCCTCGCAGGGGGAATTGCGCGCCTTGGTTCGGCCACGGTCGGTCAACAAACCCGGCTTGCCCATGAACCAAGATGCTTGGTTGTTTGAAGGGCGGCTCTCTCAGGGGCAAAGCTGTGACTATGCACTGGCCGAGCAGCGCAGCCTGTGGTTGCAGCTGGTTGCTGGTCAACTAGCGCTCGATTCGGGTGAAGAGCTTTTTGCCGGCGATGGTCTTGCGGTCTCCGGTGAGAAGGGGCTCAAGCTTGTGCAACGGGGGGCCGAGCCGGCCGTTTTCTTGCTCTTTGATCTCAAAGGGTGAACAATGCCGGCAGTCGGGCTCGCTGATGAATGAATCGCAAGAAAGTGGGTGGGTGTGTCAGAGGATGTTCGCTGGAAACAGAGATTTTCAAACTACCGAAAAGCGCTGCGTGAATTGAAAGAAGCGGTGGAGCTGAGTCAGACCCGAGAGCTTTCAAAGCTTGAAAAGCAGGGTGTGATTCAGGGGTTTGAGTGCACCCATGAACTTGCCTGGAACTGCCTCAAAGACTATCTCGAGCATCAAGGCCCGGCTGATGTGAAGGGATCCCGCGATGCCACCCGTGAAGCCTTCAAAAGGGGGTTGATTGCAGACGGTCATGTGTGGATGGATATGATCCGGGGTCGGAATTTAACTTCTCACACCTACAACAACAAGTCGGCTGAGGCCCTGCACGAAGCGATCGTCAACCGATACTTCCCTCAGTTTGTGGTTTTGGAGTCCGAGTTTTTGCGATTGGAAGCTCATGATGATGCCTGACTCTCAGTTTGGTCTTTCCGCTGAAGACCTGGCAGCGCTCCGAAAGGTCTTCGGCAGATTTCGCGAAATTGAAAGGGTCACGATATACGGCTCACGGGCCAAGGGAACGCACAGACGTGGCTCCG
>JANQPW010000492.1 GCA_028285285.1 Silvanigrellales bacterium | reverse complement strand
CCTCGGCTCCGCGTGGCGATCGTTCTGCAGCACCCGGCGATGCTCCTGCAGCGGCCAAGCCTGCAGCGGCACCTGCCGCAACTGGTGACGAGACCACACCAGCGAGCGAGCCGGCAAAAGGCGAATGAATCCCGGTTGAAACATTCAAACCTGAAATGAGGTCATGGTGAAGGGTGGTGCCGAAGGCTCTCATCGAGGGCGCCGAACATATTTGCTTTCTGCGGTCATGGTCGCCATGAGCTTTACGGCAATGATCATCCCTTTGGCTATGTATCATGTGGCACAGGTCGCGGCAGCGGTGGGCCGAAACCAATCCTTCTTGCTCCTCTTGGCCGTTGTGGGGTTTCTTTTCTTACTCGGATTTGCGTCTGGTGAGCAACTTTTTGTGGTGAGTGCTTTTTCTGGATTGCTGTGGAGTCCAGCCTTTCTTTTTGGTTTGAGCCAACGGGAAAAGGGTTCCGGAGTGCGAGGATTGGTTCTTACGACCGTTGTGATGTCGTTTTTGCCGGCGATGCTTTTAGCAGCCGTTCTTTTGCCACCTCCCCTTGAGAGTTTGGTGGATTATCTTGACGGACTGGGTGGCATGCTGGCCGCTGGAGGAGCGAGCACCGATCCGCAGTCGCTTGAGACTCTGAACCAGGTGGTCGAAGAGTTGAAGAGCTCTGAGCAGATCCCTCTTTTGGCCGCTGTTTTGGAAAGCTCATGGCCCACCCGACTCATGTGGTTGGTCTTTGGCACCGGCAACCCGTGGCTATTTGCGCTGTTTCTGGTCACGGTGGGCAACCTGATTCTGTTGGATATGGCCTACGACCAGGTGGAACGCATGCGCTCTGTGCTGGCACATGTGACTTCCCACAAGGACCGATTTGGAGAGCGTCTCGTGCGCTCTTTGCAGCCCTTGGGTGCGGCCCTGTCGCAGGGTGACTCCGAGCGCTTTCAGGTTGTCAAGGTGCGTCGCGACGCCGCTGAAGAAGAAAAAAAACCCTTTTGGACGCGGTTTGTGCGCTCTAAGGAAAGCGTGGGTGAGCTGGGTGTTTTGGGCCACTGGTTTCATTTGCAGGCCGATCGCACAAAGCGTTGGGGCCTGAGAGAGTTGCAGGCGCCGCTGATCCCAGCTCTGGCGAGCATTATTGGGCTATTGGCTCTGGGTGTGAATCAACAGGTTTTGAGCGATAAGGGACACCCGCTTTCTGATGTGGAGACATCGTCTGTGGTCAGCATTTTGGCTCTCCTTTGCTTCTTAGGCAGTGCGCTTGTGGCCACCCAGGGAGTTTTGGTCGCTCTTCAACGACTCACACCTTTGGGATTGTTGTTGCTGTTGATCTTATTTGTGTTTACGGGTGGATTTGTTGCGGCAAATCCTCTATTGGTGATTGCTGTGTTTGGAACGGTGGGGTTGCTGGACCACCAATACGATCTTCGGAACCTGAAGGCTCAGAGCCGCGCAGGCCCCCGATGACCTTGGTGAAATTGACTTTAGAATGGTAGCGTGAGGTGTTCGAAATGATGGTACTTCTTCAATCCAATGTTGCGAATTTGGGCCACATTGGTGAAATGGTCAAGGTAAAGCCGGGCTATGCCCGAAACTTCCTGTTTCCGCGAGGCATGGCGGTGCTGGCAGACAGCCGCAACAAAAAGCAGCTTGAGCATCAGCAAAAAATTGCAGACATTCGCAAGAAAAAGGCTCTGGATGAAGCCCGTGGTTTGGCGGCGAAAGTGGCTGCGGTTTCTGTCACTGTGCAGAAACCCGTGGGTGAAGAAGACAAGATCTTCGGTTCCGTCACCACTCAGGAGCTTGCGTCTGCTTTTGAGAAAGAGGGAATTGTTGTGGACCGACGAGCCATCACCATCAACGAAGAGATCAAGAAGGTGGGGGTTTTCCAGGGAAGTGTGAAATTGCATCCCGAAGTTTCGAGCGATTTCAAGATCTGGGTTGTGGCACAAAGCGAGTGATTGAGGTGCCTTAGGTTGTCTGAGGGCATTCCTCGCCGCGAACTCTCTGCAGTGAGCGGAAACACTTGCCCCGCTCGCTTCAATATTTGGGTTTTCATACCGATGAAAAGGTATGAAACACGTTGCCGATGCAAAGAAGCTGATTGCCGAGGGAAAGAGTCACCAGGCATTGGCGGTTCTTGACAACCTCCTCGGGCTGGCGCCGCAGAACCATGACGCCTTGCGTTTGAAAGCGCAAATTCTCGACTCCCAAGGCCGGTTTGATGAAAGTCTCACTGTTCTCAGAGACCTTTCTCGACATGACAACATTTCAGACGAGACCATGCGCGAGTTGGAGTTGCGCACCTTTGAAGAGCGGGAAGCCGTTGTGTACAGCGAGCTCACCCCGGAGGGTCGCTGGTACTTTGCATTCCCCACTCAACAGGTGTGGATTTCCCTTTATGGCTTTTTTGGTTGTGCCGCCTTTCTGCTTTTGAGCCCTGGTCTGATTGGCCAGGAAGGTTCCGGCAATCTTTTGGGGCTCTTGGCTGCGTTCCTCGTTTTTGTGGCTCTGCCCTGGATAGCACTCATGGTTGTTCATTGCGTGGGTGTGAAGAGGATCTTAGTGGGGCTCAATGAGCTGCGAATTTGCCACCGATTTAAGCAGAAGCGTATTGTCTGGAAAGATGTGGATGCTGCGGTGATTCAGTACAGTTCAGATCTCAAGAGCGGCTCCCTGAGTTTGTTGCTCTACCAGCAGGGCAACCACGAGCCGCTGGTTCGTTTCAATGTGTCCAAAAAAGGAAGTGTTGTGAAAGCTCGGCGTCATTTTGTGCGATCGATACTCACACATGTTGACAGTGTTTCATATGTTTGCGTTGATGTTTCTCATGAAAACGAAACAGGATCGCCCCCTCCTTCGAGCTCCGAAACCGCCTGAAGCTTGTGCCCTGCTCTTCTTGGTGTTGCTTGAGTCTACAAATTGTTTGCTCTATAGAGCTGCAGAGTTGATGCGGTCACTGCTGTGAAGGGGTTCTCAGTGTCAAATATGAGCGAACGCGTTGCGAAGATCGTCGAGTTTATTGCCAAAGCCAGGGAGTCGGACCTCGACATGAACTCTGTCACTGAGGCATTGCTCACCCCCATGGAAATTGAAGCCATTTCTCAGCGCCTGGCCATTCTCGATGCCCTTGCACAAGGAAAGTCGCAGCGGGATATTGCGAGTCAATTGGGGGTTGGTATCGCAACGGTCACTCGTGGGAGCCACACTTTGAAGAGAAACCGTGAGGTTCTCGAAGGCTTCTTCCCCACGCTGAATCACAAAGAATCCTGCGGTTTGTAGAGCCGGTTTTGAGAAAGTTCCTGAAAAAGAGAAGCGGGCAAGAGAGGCTCCTGGTGGCTGACTCCCACGCATTCTCGGTGGTCGTTCCCAAAGGCTCTTTGGCTCACCGAGAGAATGGGAGGTGTTTGAACTCTCTTGAATGCGGCCATTCCTGTGTAGAGCTTCCACCAGTGCATTGTGTCTTGAAGAAACTCTGATCCCGTCCGCAGAGCGGGAGGGATCCCATCAGCCGGAAGCCCCAGCCGGTGGTGAAGATTTCCTTGCTTCCAGGCCTCGACCGTGTCTTGCAGAGAGAGTCGCTGCCAGCCTTCCACCCAGGTGCGGAAGAGGGCGTCATGATACGGGTAGATCAGAGGGTCACCCCGACCTTGGGTGATGTCCTGTTCCTCCGATAGTTCGGCGGAGGGGGGCATGTCAAAGCAGGCCTGTGGGATCACGGGTTTGGCGAAAACGCACTCGTTGAGGTGGCGGCCCAGTGCATACACCTGCCCCTTCCAGAGGTCGCCCAGTGGAGCGAGAAATCCGGCTGCGTCGCCATAAAGAGTGCTGTAACCCACCGTGAGTTCAGTTTTATTGGCGTTGCAACTGAAGACTCCTTCCTTTGCAGCTGCAATTGCGGCCAGCAGTCGTGAGCCGCGATCGCGTGCTTGGAGGTTTTCAAACACGGAGGGTGTGAGAAGGCCTGCAAAGGGAGCGGACGGTGCAAAAAGGTCCCGCTTGGTTTGTTCAAGTGCAGGTGAAAGTGGAACAACCACATAGGCTGTTTCCAGGTTTTTTCCAAGAAGCGCGGCGGCATTTTGGGTCTGTTGAGAATTGTACAGAGTGGGCATGTTCACCAAGGTGAGGCGATCGGCGGGCATCACGGAGCGAAAAAGTGCAGCACTCACGCTCGAGTCTATTCCACCGCTGGCTCCGATCACCACGTGTTGGATGTTCCACTCTTGCAAAACATGGCGAAGGCCTTGTTGGAGCCCTTGGCAAAGGTCGGAAAGGGTTGTTGGCGAAAACCCATCGTTCGGTGCGGGGGAAGGATCCCGCTCCCTGAGTTCACGCTGAGGCATCTGAAAACAATAGCTCTTTTGGTCTGCGTGGAAGGCCTTGAGTGGAGATGAGCGACACTCTCCGCTGTCGTGGGGGGAAGGGGTGTGAGCACGACTGCGCCCCTCGAACACATAAATGTTCTTACCGTTGTTTTGCACCCCGACTCCATTCACGTAGAGAACGGGTCGGTTCAGGGTTTCAGCACGTTTGTTGAAGACCGATTGTCGTTTGCGATCTTTCCCGAGGCTGAAGGGTGAAGCGCTGAGATTGATGAGAACGTCGGAGTTCGGCGCAAGGTGTTCGAGGGGGTTCCAGCTGTAGTCGTCGCACCAGGCGTCTTCACAAATAGTCAGCCCAAGGGCGACTTGAGGTTGTCTGGCATGCAGAGGAGGGCGCACATAAGGCTGGAAGGCATCAGGAAGCTGTTGATTGCAGTCTTGGGCCCATTTTCGTAGGTCGTAGAAATGGCGGCTGTCTTCAAATTCACGGTAGTTGGCCATCAGGGTTTTTGGCCAAAAGGGGAGGTTCAAATGCGATGCTTCCTGCCTCACTCCATCGTGATAAACGTGCGCGGCGTTGTACAGGCGCAGTCTTCCCGACTCAGAGAGGTGGCGGGGATCACTTCCAACAGACCCAAAGATCAGCGTGAGACCTTGAGAAGCCTTGAGAATGATTTCGTGGCAATCTTCGCATCGCCGAATGAAATCAGCACGCTCCCAGGTGTCTCCCACGAGGTATCCTGGAACGCACATTTCCGGAAACACGACGATGTCGGCGTCTTTGCGACAACTCTCAAGACGAGAGAGAACTGAGTCTGTGTTTCTTTCCGGTTGAGCGGGGAAAACTTCGAGCTGTTGGGCAACGATGCGCAAAGAGCCATCTGAGGACAAAAAGGACCTCCAATTGAAGCGAGCTTCTCCCTCAGAGGACGGGAGTTGGTGGATTCTGAAAGACTGCAAAAGCCCCGCAGAGCTGCTGAGAGACTTGCAATCACGCCATGGTTGACATATCAGAGGGAAGGAAAAACTCAAAAGTCCTTATCACAATGTTCCTCTGGGAGAACTCCGTCATGACCCGTTTTCCATTTTCAATTGACCGAAGAAACCTGTTGGCAAAGGGGAGTGCCGTTGTTGCGACCGCCGTTTTATGGGGCGCTTCGGCTCAAGCTGTCGATAAATCTCAGGAGCTGAAGGTTGGAGTGATCCTCCCTCTAACGGGTCAGTATGCCACTTTTGGGAAAGAATCTCTGAATGGACTCAACCTTGCTTTGGAAGAATCTGCCGCTTCAGGAAGCAAGGGAATCAAGTTGATCGTGGAAGACACTCGGAGCACAGTCACAGACAGTGCCTCGGCTATCAATAAGCTCATTGCTTCCGATAAGGTTTCTGTTGTGATTGGTGAGGTTGCCAGCTCCAACACGATTGCCGCTACCAGTGCTGCCCAGAGCAACAAAGTGCCTCTGATGACTCATGCGTCGACGAATGACAGCATCACCAAGGGGAAAGAGTATGTTTCACGGATCTGCTTCATTGACAGCTTTCAGGGCCAGGTGATGGCGAAGTTTGCTGCAGAGGATCTGAAGGCCAAGACCGCAGCTATTTTGGTTGACTCCGACTCTGACTACAGCCGCGGATTGCGCGACTCCTTTAAAAAGTCCTTTGAGGCAACCGGCGGCAAGATCACTGTGGATGTTTCCTACTCGCAAAAAGACACCGACTTTAAAGCTCAACTCATGAAGGTGCGTCGCAAAAAGCCCGATGTTGTTTTCGTGCCCGGATACTACACCCAGGTGGGAGCCATTTTGCGCCAGTCGAAAGAGTTGAAAATCAAGTCGACTTATTTGGGTACAGATGGCTGGGATAGCCCCGCCTTCTTTGAAATTGCAGGTGCTGCTGCCGAAGGTCATTATCTTTCCAATCACTTTGCGCCCGACGACACCGATCCCACCGTGCAAAAGTTTGTGAAGGACTACAAAGAAAAATACAACGTTGTGCCGGGAGCCATGGCCGCCCTGGCCTATGATGCTGGCTACTTCATCCGCGATGCTGTGAAGCGAGCGAAATCGAACAGCCCTGAAGACATCAAAAACGCCATCAACTCCACACGTGGCTTCAAAGGCTTGACAGGTCAGATCACGCTCGACAGCAATCGCAATGCTGTGAAGTCGGCCGTGATCTTGAAGACAACAGCAAAGGGCAACACCTTCCATAAGCGCGTCAATCCCTAGAGCCTTCGTGATTTAGCCTCTCTCTCTTGGGAACGCCGTCCATGATTGATTTTGTGCAATATGTGATTGATGGTCTTGCTATTGGCGGGCTCTATGCTTTGATTGCTGTTGGGTACTCCATGGTTTATGGAGTGCTGCAGATGATCAACTTTGCCCATGGTGAGCTCTATATGTTGGGAGCTTACTTTGTGATGGTGCTTTTGGGCGCAGGAGCTCCGCTTTGGTTTGGCTTTCTGGCCGGACCACTCGCTGTGGGTCTCTTTGCCGTTCTCATGGAGCGGGTTGCCTATCGGCCGTTGCGGGGAGCGGGTCGCTTGGCACCACTCATCACGGCTGTGGGTCTTAGCCTTTTTCTTCAGTATTCAGTTCAGCTCATATTTTCTCCCAACCCGCTCAGTTACCCCTCCCAGCTCAGCGGTGAAATCCTCGAGTTTGGAGAAGATATCATCGTGCGTGAAAGAGACGTCATGATTTTTGTTGTGACGGTGATCTTGACCCTCTGTCTTGAGCTGTTTGTGCGTTTCACACGTCCGGGAGCTGGAATTCGGGCCTTGGCAATGCACCCGATGGCGGCGCGTGTGATTGGCGTTCCCATCAATCGAACCATTGCTCTCACGTTTTTTATTGGTGCAGCGATGGCGTGTGTGGCCGGAGCCCTGCAAGGCATGGCTGTGAATCAAATTTGGCCCTACATGGGCGTGACCAGTGGTCTGAAGGCATTTGCTGCAGCTGTCTTAGGAGGTATTGGGGTTTTGCCCGGAGCGCTGTTGGGCGGTCTTGTGTTGGGTGTGGCTGAGAGCCTGCTCGTGGGCTACGACCTGAGCACCTACAAAGATGGTGCCGCGTTTTTGATTCTCATTCTTGTGCTGCTCATCCGACCTCAGGGCCTGCTGGGTAAAGCGCGTCTGGTTAAGGTTTGATGCCTATGGACGATATTCTCAATTATATGTCGTTACCGCTCACTCTCTTTGGCATCTACGCCATTCAGGCGATGAGCCTTCAGCTCATCTTGGGGGGTGCGGGCCTTCTGTCTTTGGGGCATGCTGCATACTTTGCCGTTGGAGCCTATGCCTCAGGAGTCTTCACCCAGTTTGTGGCCCCCCTATTGGGCCTGGAAAACGAACTGCTGTTGCTCTTGGGAGGTGTGCTTTCTGCCATGCTGGCCTCCGGCATGGCAGGGTTGTTGGTGGCCATTCCCTGTTTGCGCTTGCAGGGGGATTATCTGGCCATGGCCACGCTTGGTTTCGGGGAAATAGTGGCCACGATCTTCCAAAACGTGGAAGTTCTCGGCGGCACTCGAGGTTTCAAAGATGTGGTCAAGCTCACCAACCCGTTCATCATTTGGGTGGGGGTTGGCTTGGTCGCGCTCTTCATTGCTCGGCTCTATCGCTCTGGCTTGGGTTACGCCATTCTTGCAACCCGAGATGATGAAATTGCAGCGCGTTCTGTGGGAATTTCTGTGCAGCGGGCAAAGACCCTCGCTTTCGTTATTGGGAGTTCTCTTGCAGGCATCGCCGGATCTTTTCACATTCACACCCTCCAAATCATTGCGCCCACCGAGGCCGCCTTTTTGCGGAGTGTGGAGATTGCTCTCGCTGTGGTCATGGGTGGAATGTATAGCCTGAGAGGAAGCGTGTTGGGGGCCTTTATTCTGGTGAGTGTTCCA
>JANQPW010000487.1 GCA_028285285.1 Silvanigrellales bacterium | reverse complement strand
CAAAATTCCATTCCCATCCGATACCTGCTCACAGATGAAGAAACTGGCGAAGTGACATCTCAGTCAACCACTCTCGGTTTCGATGAGGTCCTGCTCAAGCCGGAGGTGCTTCTGAGCACGGGCGATTGGATTTCTGGCATCAATGCCACTGTTGGCGCCGGATATGCCTTTGTGCTGCAAAAGCTGAGTGCAATTGATCTCACCTCCAACGTGTTTCCAGAAACAGCCTCTGAAGTCAATGATTTCGCTCCCTCTGTGAGCTTGTCAATTGCTGCCGGAGGGCAGGTTTTCAAAACTGAATTGTTTGGGAACTATGCTCAATCGGTTGGAACGGGTCGGGTTTTCACCCGTGCCGTCGCGGGGCTCACTGTTGCCACGTCGTTGAGGGCTTTTACCCTAGGGGTCATAGAGTCTCTCGAGGGTTATGTGGGGGCGAGTGCGCGATTCACTCGGCATGAAATTGAAGTGAAGTTTGAAACCGACGAGATCCAGGGCTCTCTCACCAGTGAAGTGCCCACTCCTTCGGCGGGAATTGTGATGGAGATCCTCCTTTGAATGCAATCCTGAGAAAGATCATATACGGCACCCTGCTCGCAAGCTGCACGACTTTTCCACAGGAATGGTCTGTTTCAGGAGAAATTCAAGGCTCGTGGCTTGCTGGGAGGAAGTGGGCACAGCTTTCTGCTGCAGCGGCGCCCAACGCAAAAAAGCGCAAGAATCGAAAGAACAGCAGAGGTCGAAAACCAGAGAATGGGGTTCAGCGTCAAAGCCCCGAGCAGGGAAACACGACGGGAGTGAACCTGGCCCTGTTGCGAAAAAGTGTTTTTTCACCTTGGGCGAACCCACCATCGTTTCGATTTGTGAAGCTTGCAAGCCCCATGTCACTCAACCTCACGAGGGGTCTCAATCCAGATCACGTTGCAGAAAACTCGCTGTGGACAGGGCGGTCGCTCTTGCGTCTGGCTCAAACCACACACGGCGTCGATGTGCTCTTGGAGCAGCGCGAGTCTGGGCAGGGAGGGGTTCGCGCTCTTTACTTCACGTCTTCGGGGGAGATTGTTGTGAGAGAGCTCAACGGGGGTGAGAAGCTGGGTCGTCACACAGAAAACCAGGTGTTGCGCGATTTGGGCTTCAATGGAAGGGTCCTGAAGGTGAATGGAAAGAGTCTCGTTCTGGAGTCTCTCACAAGCAAGGGGTGGAAGGCTGGCATGAGTGGAATTGTTCCCCTGGCAAAAGAGCGCTTTGTCTATGACCCCGTGTCGAGTCGTACCGAAGCTCGGGCTATCTTCCGGCTGCAGCGTGTGAAGGGCCGAAAGGCGATGGCGACCATCCAATTCAAGAACGAAAAGCGCTCGCCCGTTGCGGCCGGAGATTTGGTTTGGGTGGGTTCTGTTTCAGGCTCAGGCAAAGCCGGCGGTGGTTGACGGCTGCGCGAGCGGCTCTCTTTTTACCTCCAGATCTTCCTTCCTCTTTCTCAATAAAACTCAAGAAATCAGGCATTTTTGACGAAGACCCCTCAGAGAGAAGAGGAGTTTTCAGGGTGAGGAAAAGCCTGGAAAAATTAAAGATTAACGGTAGTTTGGCTGCGCTTTGCTTCGTTCTGGGCTGTGGCTCTCTCAACCCCAATGAAACTGTTGTGACGAAGAACTCCAGCCGAATTGGTGAGGTGCTGGCCGAAGAGGCGGCTGTTGAAGATCAAGTTCTCACCTCGGAACCCATTGATTTGAGTGGAGCCGGCTCTCCGGAAAGTGCTTCGGGAACAGATCCCGCTACTCCCACGAAAACCGGCGGTGAAAACACGGATCCGAATGTGTCGGGAGGTGAGAGCGACACGCCGACAGAGGGAGATCTGGACAACGAGGCGTTGCGTCTTTTTGCCGTGAGTGCCGACGAAAGATCCGCTTTTCTTTTTGGCATAGATGGCTTTGCCAAGCACGAATCGAATGTTGTGGCCCACATCTCCACCGCACCTTTCAACCTCTACAAGGTAACGAGCACTGCCGACACCAACACTGCTGGCACACTTCGTTTTGGTCTTGAGGGC
>JANQPW010000479.1 GCA_028285285.1 Silvanigrellales bacterium | reverse complement strand
GAAAAATCGGAGAGCTTGTCGATGGGGGAGTGCTGCAGCCCCGACATTCCGGCCACCACCATTTCGACAGGGTGGCTTCGGCTCACCGATTGGGCCAAATCCATTGTGAAGCCTAAAGACCGATCCGTGTATCTCAACATGGCGTCGTAGCGTGTCATACGACCCCAGTAACCCATGGGTGCCAACAAAAAGCTTTGAATGTCCAAAAACTCCCACGGAGGAATGAGACGATCTTTGATGTCGGAAAGACGCAGAATCGCAAAGAAGGGCTGTGAACCGTGAACATCCAGCCAACGCCGCAATTGAAGAGTCGCACCCATGGAAGAATACTGTGGCATGTTGAAGCCAAATGACGCGTCGGCCACAAGACCGGTTCCTCCCCAGCGGAGATCTTCGAGATCGCTTGTGTCACCAAATGTCACTGTCTGGTAGCCCTGCCGGCGAGCCGTTTCCCAAAGACTTTGAGACCTCTTCGGCTCTTTCGATGGTTTGCCCAAAGTGGTTTTTGGCCAAAGCAGACGAACAGGCTCGCCTTCAAAGAGCAATCGGCTTGGGCTCACACGAGGCAAACCTGTTTGAAGAGCCGCCATCACCTCAGCAGGACGACTGCTAGGTTGAAACGTCCCCTGCCAGCTTTTTCCCTCGGCTCGAAGCCGCTTCAGGTTTGGCATGAGATCACCCCGAAGCGCCCGAGACTCTGAAACACCGTCGAGCAGCACCAAAAACACACCATGAGCTGGGGGTGTTGAAAAGACACGTGAGTGAAAGTGGGGGTCAGAAAGAGCGCATCGACAGGGAGAGTCGGGACGAGTGCTCTCTTTCTCCAGCTCAGCGGGAGCACCAGGCCGGCTCACAACCTCGCTCACCGAAAGTGTCAGAAACCTTGGCAAGCGGTCGCGCGCAATAGAGTAGCTTTCCCAGCCTCGTTCCTGTCGAAGAAAGGAGGCTGTTTGCGTGAGCAAGCTCGTGAGCTGCTGGAAAAGAGATGTGGCCCTCTGGGTGCGGTAAGTGTTCCGCTCACTGGAAAAAAACACATCCCCATTGGGATCTCTCATTTCCACACGACACCTGGCCTGCTTTCCCGTTGCCGAGAAAACAAGGTAAGACCCCGCCAAAACATTGCTTCCCGCAACATTGATCGGCGGCTCCACCCGGAGTGAGAGCTGAAGTGGCCTCTCAGGAGAAACGACATAAGATGCCTTCTCTGCCACCACACTGCCCTTCGCCAGCCCAGTGCGCACCAATGACAGAAAACTCGAGGGCAGGGGCGACAGTTTCACCCCTGCAACTTCGGAGTCGGGTTGCACCAAAGGCACTTCAGCACTTGGTTCAAGGAGAATGGGTGCGAGGGAGTTGGGCTCCACCAGCAAATCGGAAGACTGCGGAGAGTAGGGGTGATTGACGGCCCAAGCGCCCTGATCAGGAAGCTGGAGCGGAGCTTGAATGAGAGCCTCCAAAGCCGCTGGATAGGGCAAGAAAAGGCGGTACACCACAAGCAGGGCCAACGGCAACAAAACCAAAAGAGCACTCAAAGTCACCTTTAAAGAGGCAAAAATCCAAAAGCGATAGCGCAGCACCAAACTGTGAACCCTATCTGCCAAGGTGCGCAGCCAAATGGGGCCGAAGCCCAATCGGTAGTCTGCCGTTTTGATTTCATAAGCCAAGCGCTCTCTCTGGAGCCTTGCACGGGCCTGGGGCGGCAGTCGCTCCGTGATCCAGTCTTCCCAGGGAAGGGAAATTCCAT
>JANQPW010000464.1 GCA_028285285.1 Silvanigrellales bacterium | reverse complement strand
GCCCTCAGGCTAGCCGGAGTTTCTGATTTAAAGTAGCGGATGCTGTCATCATCAGGGTCTTCTTCCAACTTTTCGGCCAGCTTCTCATAGGCCTCGCTCGCCCGCTCGAGAGCTTCTTTTCGCATGTCGGGGTACATGGGATAGTCTTCAACGATGCGCAGGTAACGCGACAGAGCGCTGTGGTAGAGGTCTTTTTTCCAGTAGAACCGTGCAATGAAGAGATAGTGCCCCGCAACTCGTCGCCGCAACACACTGATGCGCTCCTTGGCCTCGGGCACATTTTCGTTGTCGGGGTGTTTCTCCAGAAAGAGGCCGTATGATTCAATGGCCCTTTCAGAATAGAGCTGCTCGCGATCGATCTCTTCGGGGCTCTGTTCGTCTATGCTTCGCGCTGCACGAAACTGCGCAAAACCTGTTTGAGGGTGTTTGGGGTTTTTCGCCACAAACGACTCGTAGGTGGCAATGGCCTCAGGATAGCGCCCCGATTGAAAGAAGGCGTCTGCTTGCAGCAGCTCTGCCTCAGCTGCGTGCTTGCTATAAGGGTAGCGGCTTCTAAATTCGTCAACCTCGGAAATCACAATGTCGTAGCGTTCATCATCGTGGGTTTCGCGAATGCGAGCGATTCCCTCGTCGGCGGGAAGCTCCGAAATGCGCGGAGGCTCGCAAGCGAGGAGCAGCTGCAGACCCATCAACAGGGCCGCCACACAAGACGCTCGAGTCAAAAGCAGGGTCATGCCGAAGCCTCCTGCACCAACTCAACAAGAACGCCACCGGTTGACCGGGGGTGCACGAAAGCAATGAGGGTGTTGTGAGCGCCGGAACGTGGTTTGGAATCAATCATTTCTACCCCCTGGGCTTTGAGGTGTTCAATCCACTCTGTGACATTGTCCACCGCAAGGGCAACATGATGAATACCGGAGCCTTTCTTCTCAAGAAAGGTGGCTATGGGGCTGGTTTCTTCAGTGGGTGTGAGCAGTTCGAGGCGCGACTCGCCACAATTGAAAAAATCAACACTCACCTTTTGGTCAGCCACATTTTCGGAGCCAGAAGCCTCCAATCCGAGCCGGTCAGCAAAAAACTCCCTTGCCTTTTGTGGGTCTTTGGGCGCTATGCCGAGGTGATTGACACTCTTAATCTTCATTTCGGTGGCTCCACAAAAGGTTTGATGGTCAAGAGCACTTCATCGACCGAAACAGCTTGACCTTCTTTCACCTGAACGTCCTCTACTGTGCCGTCGCATTCGGCCTTGATTTGGTTTTCCATTTTCATCGCTTCAATGACCAGAAGCACGTCACCTTCTTTCACAGCCTGACCAACCTTTATGGGAATGGCAATCACCTTCCCTGTGATGGGCGAGGGCAAAGGCCCGCCACCCAAAGAGGCGGTTGTGACTTTTGGTTCAACGGGGCGCACGGGCTTCGCAACGAGCCTGTGATCACGCGCAATGCTCTGCACTGCAGCTCGCAACCGGAGCTTTCCCCGTTTCAGGCGAGTGGGCTGCGTTGAAAGCCTCACAATGTTGTTCCCCACCAGAAGGCTTTTGCCATCGCCCACAAAAAGACAACTCACTGTCTTCCATTGGTGCTCTTCACCTTCTTTCAAATCAACAAGTGGTCGAAATTTCAATTCAAACTCTTCCCCTAAGGAGGGAAGTCCTCGCTGTATCTCGGCAGGAACCTCAACTTCGAAGCTGCCGTTTTCCACCGTGTCCACATTCCATTTCATGTTCTTTCTTTCCTCACATTTGAGGTTGCCTTTTGGGTCACCGTCATCACCTCACCCCACTCGACTCAAGTCGATGGGCCCGGCCCCAAGCTCCTTCAGCAGGTTCGCCTCTTGTGGTTTGGCTCGGTTGGGTTGTGCGGTTCGAGCTTTTTTGGGGAGCTGTTTCCACAAGGGCAGCGGCCGCTGCTAAGCTCTCCGCGGCTGTGTCTTGGGAAGCAGAGCTTGTCTCTGTTGCCGCATTTTTCTGTGGAGAGTTCAGAAGCTCTTCTCCGTGTTCTTCCAAAAAGCGCGTGGTGTAGTTCCCTGAGAGAAAAACGGAATTGTTCACCAAGCTCTGGTGAAAGGGGAGCGTGGTTTGAGGGCCTTCGATCTCAAACTCACCTAAGGCTCGGTCCATCTTGCGCAGAGCATCTTCTCGGTTGGAGCCCACTGTGATGAGTTTGGCAATCATGGAGTCATAGAACTCTGGAATCGCGTAGCCCGGATAAATGTGAGAGTCGACCCGCACGCCTCCCCCCGAGGGGAATCGCACATTGGATATGGAGCCAGGGCAGGGGCGGAAGCCTTCATAGGGATCTTCGGCATTGATGCGTGCTTCACAGGCCCAGCCGCGAATGCGGATGTCTTCCTGACGAAAAGGCAGGGATCCTCCCATTGCCACTTTGAGCTGGGTAGCAACGAGGTCAACCCCAGTGATCTCTTCCGTCACAGGGTGTTCCACCTGCACTCGGGTGTTCATCTCCATGAAGTAGAATTGGGTGGGTGACTCGAGGAGAAACTCCACGGTTCCAGCTCCCACATAGCCAACCTGCTCAGCGGCCTTCACCGCAACGCGGCCCATTTCCTGCCGGACTTCATCACTGATGTAGGAACTCGGAGCTTCTTCAAAAAGCTTCTGATGACGCCGTTGCACAGTGCAGTCTCGGTCAAACAGGTGAACGGTGTTCCCCTTCGAGTCGGCGATGATCTGCAGTTCCACGTGCCGAGGGTTTTCCACAAAGCGTTCACAGAACACATCGGGGTTGGCAAAATAAGAGAGGGCTTCCCGCTGGCAAGCTTCAAAGGCTGCGGCCAGTTCAGAATCTTCACGAACAACTTTCATGCCGCGGCCGCCTCCCCCTGCTGCAGCCTTCAGAATCAGTGGGTAGCCGATCTCTTTGGCTAGCCCCTTCAGCTCATCGAGAGAGCCGAGGGGGTCGTCTTTTCCAGGGGAGCACGGCACTCCCGCTGCTGTCACCAGCTTCTTCGCAATGGTTTTGTTTCCCATGGCACGGATAGATTCCGGAGAAGGGCCTATCCACACAAGCCCGGCGTCGAAGCAAGCCTGTGCGAACTCCGCATTCTCCGAAAGAAAACCATAGCCCGGGTGAACAGCGTCGGCACCGAGTTTTTTTGCGGCATCAATCAACGTCTCAATTTTCAAATAGCTTTCTGCCGAAGGCCCGGCGCCAATGCAGAGGGCGGCGTCGGCAAGGCCAACATGCTGCGAGTTTATGTCGGCTGTGGAATAGACGGCGCAGGCCTGCAGTCGCAGATCGCGACAAGCGCGGATCACTCTGAGAGCGATTTCGCCGCGGTTGGCGATGAGCACCCTCTGGAAGGGTTTGTGAAGGAGGCTGTGTTTTTCAATGGTCATGATGATGCCCTGAAATGAGGTTAGGGGTAAGTGGCAATGCTCAGAGGGGGATGTTGCCATGTTTCCGTTTTGGGCCGGCACGCCTCTTGTTTCGGTTCACCCGGAGGGCATTGCACAAGCGCTTGCGGGTGTTGCGCGGTTCAATCACGTCGTCGATAAACCCTTTGGCCGCAGCCACATAGGGGTTGGCAAATGTTTCTTTGTAGCTGGCAATCAATTGTGCCCGTCGCTCTTCGGGAGAAGCTGCCGATTGAATGTCTTGTTTGAAAATGATGTTGCAGGCACCTTCTGGCCCCATCACGGCGATTTCGGCTGTGGGCCACGCAATGTTGGAGTCTGCCCCAATGTGTTTGGAGTTCATCACATCATAAGCACCCCCATAGGCTTTGCGGGTGATGACGGTGAAG
>JANQPW010000449.1 GCA_028285285.1 Silvanigrellales bacterium | reverse complement strand
ATCGCCTTTCTCGCCAACCGGGCTTTGCCTGGCCGCGGCGAACACCCTCGCATGCAGCTGTGGAAAGAGCTGCGTGAAGATTGGGAAGAGGCTCTTCGCAAACACCGTGAGCGAACTGGCTCTGCGGGAGATGCTGGAGAAAGTGGCGGCACCGATTCCGCGGAATGAAGGGCTAGCCGTCTGATTTTGGGGGCCTAGGCCCCCTTTTTTCTTGTTCTTTTTTTTCTTGCTTCATTTTTAGACAACCCTATCCGATACGCTTGTCGTTGTGTTTATTTGCACACCGTGATGGGGAGTCATTTTTGGCACAGGGGCATCAAAAGACATTCACGTCCCTTGTTTTGTTTGCCGCATTGGTCATCAGCGCCTGGGGTGCGTTGCTTTCCTGCAAAAAACCCATTCCTGTGCGGGCCTCTCCGTCGCACGACCGCGCCAACACCAACCGTTTGAACAACGGAGTTGATGCTTCTGAAGCAGGAGCTGGCGAAGTTGAGAAGGCAAAAGAAAAGGCGGAAAAAGAACAGACTCCCGCCGCTGCCTACGAAGCGGAGCTGAACGCAGCCACCAAAGATGCCATCGACGCTATGAACGATAGCATGAAAGACGTCAACCAGACGCACTATGAAGACCCCGACAAACCAGGTTCTGTAGCGGGATGTCAGGCCATTCTCTACGACTTCGTTTACAGTGTCACAGGAATTTCTGCGGGTCACCCCTGCGTTATTGCTGCGGTCGAGAGTTTCAAGTTCAACTATTGGCTCCGGGCCGTGGCTCGCAACGAGCGGTTCTTTGGTTTGGGAACGAAAAGAAACGTTGAAGTGCTTTTTAAGCGCATGTACCGCGATCTCAGTGAAGACGCTGCTCAGCTCCAAGCTCGCCTGGCCAAAACCAAAGCGGGCAAACAAGCCGCGAAAGCCGGCGAGGCCATCAAAACCGGTCATGTGAAGTTCATCAAGGCTCGCAACGATTTCAAACAAATGCTCAACAACACCAATGACGTGGTCGTTTCCCGCGCACAAGGGGTGAAGCGGGCCGAAGCAGCTCTCGGCAGACTAAAGAAACAGGCCCCAAAATTCGAGGAGTTCACCCCCAAAGGGCGTGTTGCCATAGCCAAGAAAAGATTTGAATTCATTCCAGGGAAGTCGGTCGATGGCAAACCTGTGCTCCGATCGCCCAACAGAGTGATCAAAGACTACAAAGCCGCTGGTCAAAAGCTCACAAAATACAACCGACAGCTCAGCGCGGCCTACAACTCTAAAGAGTGGAGAAAGCTTCAGGAACTCGAAAAGACTCGGCCCAGTTCTCGCGACTACAAAAACGCCAAGAAAGCCTTTGACAAAAAACTCGACATCCTCCAAGGCAAACAATTGAAAGCTGCTGAAGACTTTCGCACTGCCAAAAGTGATTTGGACAACCTTGGCAAGATCATCAAAGACCAAGACGTCACCGGCGATCTTGCAAAAGAGTATGACGAGCTGCGCGATCTTGTGAAGGCCGTTGAAGCCAGCGAAGATGTTGTCACAACCCAAGACACCATCTTTCGCAAGCTGGGTGAAGTGGAAGATCTCAAAGACGGATTCCAAGCGAAATATGGCAAACCCTACACGGAGGTGCTTGACGCAGCAGCCGAAAGCTCCGCTGAAGCAGCCAAGGCCGCTGAGGAAGTGGCGGACCAAGTGAAAAAAAATGCGGACTCCATCAAGGAAGCCAAAAAAGTGTTGGCGAGCAAGGCCGATGACTTTGCCCGCATGCCCAAAATGTCGAAATCTGAAAAGCAGCTTCTCGAAAACCTGAAGGCCTTTGAAAAGAAGGTTCCCTCCCACGTTGACGACCTGGCCGACCCCCAACTCGTGAAAAAACTTGGAATGGATTTTCCTCCGCCTGTAAAAGCAGTTGGGTCAGACCCCAGCAAAGCACTCATTCCTCGGGGAACCATTCAAACGGGGCAAGATTTCATCTCCTCCGGAAAAGACTTTTCAAAAGCAGCGGGTACTGCAGCTGATGCCGCAGACGCGGCGGGTGATGCGGTGAAAAGCGGCCGGAAAATCTTTTCCAGAGCCCGCACGGTTCTCAACAACCCGGTGATGCGCAATGGCATGCGTGTGGCAGGGGGAGCTCTCGTCGTGCTCGATGTTGTTGATCGAGGCATGGAGATCAAACAGGCACTTGATGATGGCGACATGGGCCGTGTTGGTCTCAAGCTGGCCTTTGCTGGTTTGCCAGCAGCCTGCGCCGTGGTGGCCACACCCGCCGGAGGCATTGCCTGCAACCTGGCCATCTCGGGTGTTGAATATGGAATGGACCGCTATCAGGTTCAGCGCACCGAGCAGGTCTTGCTCAATCGGAGCGTGACGGAGTTGTCG
>JANQPW010000441.1 GCA_028285285.1 Silvanigrellales bacterium | reverse complement strand
CGCCATGTGTGAGGTGCTTTCCGAGTCGGGTGAGGCCCTGGCAGTTGGAGCCTTCGATGGCTCTCCGGAAGCTCAGGAGTTTCGCAGCCTCCCTTTTGTTTCTACGGTGGATCTGCTGTGGCATCGGCTGCTCTTCAGCCGCAATGCACCCTTGTCGGGCGGAATCGATCTGCAGCCCCGCCATGTGGCTGCCCAAAAGCAGGGGAAAACGAAGTCCAACAACGGCCCTTGGGCTCCCGACTGCCGGGTTCGTTCCGCTGCGGGTGAAGTGTGGGCCGAGCATGTGGAGCTGGCAACCCGGCACCATGATGCCTTTCTTTTTCCGTGCGTGGTTCACCTGCGTCATGACACCAACGACGGAGAGCTGACGAAGTTGCCCGCGCCAGAAAGCGTGGGCTTTCAAGTCCTTTCTGGAGCCCAGAGCCTGTGTGCCGGAGCAACCGGTTCCCAAGCCGATGTTTTGATTTCCGTGTTCTCTGCAGGAGCCATGAACAGCGAGCTGCCACAAGACCTTGCAACGTTCTGCGACCTGAGTGCCAAAGAAGGGATCAACAAAACAGCCCCGGCAGTGCGACGCCTTCTGAGCTTTGTCGCAGCCCTTGAGTGGATTTGCGGGGCCAAGGCTCCGGCCCGAGAAGGCCAGGAATGGATGGCTGCGGTTTGCCAGCACCTACCCCACTCAGGAGATCGTGAGTTTTTTAAAGCGGTGCTCACCCTTCGCCAGCAAGGATTCTGAATCACGAACCTGAGGTTTTCAACGACCTGTCTCTGCTCTCTGCGGCTCACGCAGCCAAATGGAATCCCGATCTTCGAGTCCCTTTTGCTCCACTTCAGCATACTGCTTGGGAACAGAAGAACGGAGTGTGGGCCTTGCCTGAAGCCGATCGGCCCAGGCATTGATCTGAGGAAAACCCTCAAAAAGATCAAACCAACCCCGCGCTTTGGCATCGGCGACACGCATCACAAAGGGCGCACACGCCACGTCGGCCATTCCGAAATGCTTTCCAGAACCTGACAGCCAATCGCGCCCATAAAGTGTTTCTTCAAGTCGCCCGAGCGTGACCTTGAGTTTGATTCCCTGCTCATCGGCATCTTTGCGCGTGGAGGCCCCTATCATCAAATAAAGGGGAACAAAAAGGTCTTCACTGGCCAACTGAAACCACGCGCGATCGTGGGCTCGTTCATAGGGATTTGCAGGCAGCAAGCTGCCTTCTGTGGTCTCATCGATGTATTCGCAGATCGCCTGAGACTCAAACAACGGACCGTGCTCAGTTTTGAGCGCAGGCACTTTACCCCGCGGCGAGAGCCTCAAAAACCATTCTGGGGGATCTGAGAGGTCGATATAGGTCACTTCAAAGGGAACATCTTTCTCTTGCAACAGCATCACCGGGCGCTGCACAAAGGGACAGGTTGGGAAAGAGATCAAATGCAACTCAGAACGAGAACCAGCAGCCGTGTCCATTCAAACACCTCACCTCAAGACGTGAATAAAATAATCACCCTCTTCCTTTTGGAAGATAGTCACCGAGCCGGCGCAAAAGATACTCTATGTTCACCGGTTTTTTCAAAACATCGACAGCACCCATCTCGCGGATCTCTTTTTCGGAGACATCGCTGTACCCCGTCATCAGCATCACTGAAATGTCTTTGTGTGCGCCCGTCTTGATGCGTTTGAGCAATGTCACCCCATCCATTCGCGGCATACGAACATCGGTCAGAACCACCCGAAATCGACCGGGGTGAGAAGAAATCAACTCATAGGCTTCCAATCCGTCTGCCGCAGTTTCCACATCAAAGCCGGACTGGCTCAACAGATCACAGAACAGTTCTCGGATGTCGTCTTCGTCGTCAACCACCAAAACTTGCTGTTCTGTCGCCATCCACACTCACCCAAATTGTCTCCACATGAACGAGACAACCTAATCCGAATTCCAATCTTTGACAAGCAGAAAGGAAGGACGAAAGACCCCCAAAAGACCTGAAAACTGAGTCCGCTCAAAAATCGAGCAATCAGTTAAAGTTCAACATAGAAAAGAACATGAGCGTCTAAACTTTCGGGTTGTCCCCACTCGATGTGGAAAACATTTTTTCAACGTCAGTTTTCCACGGAGCCTCAAGGTGACAAACAACGAGAACGCTTTTGAGTTCACCTCTAGCGGAACAAATGTGGTTTGATCCAAAACCCATTGACACGAGCCAAATCGCGCAAGAGTCCAAGAGGCATTTCATCAGATCCAGACTCTGGAGAATTCCACCCCCCTGCCCCGGGAGCAAAACTGCACACGGGGAGCCACTGCACAGGAACCGTCGATGCCATCTCCGCTTTCTCTGCAGCTGCCTCGAACAGAGGAAAGGCCCGGTTCAAATGGGCCGCATCTGTGACAACGGCCACTCTCAGACCTGCAGTTTCCTGCAGCAACTTTTGGTGCAGTGTGATTTCACCTCGGGCTAGGTGGTGGAAAATCCGCACCGTGTTCTCTGCATTTTCCAGCGTGTCCCGGGCTGCCGTGTCGAGCAACAGCCTTTCGGCACCCACACCGCGCGCCAGAAGAAACTCCGCCATGGCATCGGCCTCTGAACGC
>JANQPW010000435.1 GCA_028285285.1 Silvanigrellales bacterium | reverse complement strand
CAAAAATGCTGCCGGAAAGACGTGGTTTTTCCACCACGGAGCGACAGGCTGCTCGGGTTCTGTTGAGGAGGGCTTTCAGTGCAAGCATCGCAACCTCGGCACCATGAAGCTTGCGGGGTTTGATCCCACCCAACATGAGATCGTCTTTGACATTGGAAAGCTCTATGCCGATTCCGATCTGGACGGAGAGAAAGAGCAGGGCGATTTTGTTGACGGTTGTATGGCGTTCCCCGGAGATAAGCAGTGTGCCCCACTGTTTTTGGGTTTGGGCCTCTCCTTTGAAAGTGAAGAAGCAGGCCCTGAGCAGAAGGCCTTTTCGCTGCAGAACTTCGATGGAACGAAAGCGGCTTTCAACTCTGTGAGGAGCAACACGGAGTGCACAGAAACCGATAAGAAAACGCCTTCAAACCCCTGCTTCGTTCGTGATCCTGCCTTGAATGTGGAGAACATCGGGAGAGAGGGGCTTGAGAAGAGCCACTACTTTGGCCAAAACTGTATGAAATGCCATCAGGCCAATGGTCCAGGCAAAGGGCTCTACACGGTTGCGGGGAGCATTTACAAGGAAGACAAGAAGACCCCACACCCGGGCGCAGTTGTGAAACTTTATGCTGATGCCGCGCGTACTCAGGAAGTGGCGAGCTTTACGGCCGATAAGCTTGGAAACATCTACACAACAGCAGATGTTTCCTTACCGAGCCGGCCGGTTTGGGTTGATGTGCTCAGCGCTGATGGGAAAAACAAAGAGTCAATGATCAGTCCAAAAATCAGCGGTGCCTGTAATGTTTGTCACTCCTCTGGCTTCCCGGCCTTTGTCAAAGAGTAGGAAGATGACTCTTTGGCTTTTGGCAGCCCTGCTTTTACTGGCCTGTGGGAAACCTGCCGCACTCAGGGGAGATCGTGAGTCACCGAAGAGAGACCCATCGCGAGAGCAAATGGAGCTTGAGCTGGGCAAGTCCTTGTTTTTTGAGCCGCTCCTTTCCCATGATGGGCAAACGGCCTGCGCTAGCTGTCACAACCCGGAGCATGCCTTTGCAGACTCCCGCGCTCTTTCTGTGGGTTCTGATGGTCATGTGCAGGTGAAAAACACACCCAGTCTGTTCAATGTGGGAGAGTTCGGCGCCTTCACGTGGTCCAATCCGTTGCTGAGAAGCTTAGAGCAGCAGCTTCTTGTTCCTCTTTTTGTTGATGAACCTCGAGAAATGGGCGCGGGGGTCAATCCCGAGCTGATCCTCAGTCGGTTGGCGTCTCAAACCAAAACACAGCAGGTTTTTGAAGCCCTTTACGGGCGAAAGTTGGAGCACATCAGAGACGTGGTGCGCCCCCTGGAAGTCTTCGTGCGAAGCCTCTCTTCCGTAGATTCTCCGTGGGATTCCTACCAGGGGGGAGAGAAAGGGGTGCTATCTGAAGAGGCACAGCAAGGTTGGACCGTTTTTCAAGAGCTGGGCTGTGTTTCCTGCCATGTTCCTCCACTTTTCACGAACCACCAGACCAACACTTCTTGGGGCTTGGAAATTTTTTTTCAGGGAATAGGAATGGATGAGACTGGCTCTCACAACACATTCGCTCGGGGGAGTTGGGGGCTTTTCGAGTTCACTTTGAAAGAGGAAGATCGTGGTAAATTTCGGGTTCCGTCATTGCGGAACGTGGCGCTGACAGCGCCTTATTTTCATGATGGAAGAGAAGTCGATCTGCTGCGAGCCATTGAAAGCCACGCTTCTGTTCTGGAAGCGCAAGGACTTCTTGGCCGAGCTCTGCGGGAAGAAACAGAAGCCGGTCTTCTCGAACACTTTCTTGGAAGCCTCACAGGCACGGAAAGTTTGCACCACTGGTGAAAATCCGGTTCGAAATGCGGCTAGAGCCCAGAACCGAGAAGTTCGAGGAGGATCCCACCCAGTTCGGCCAATGAAGCCGATTCAGCTGTGCTCACGCACAACTCGCCAAAAGTTCTCAGGCCGAAACCCAGTGCTCCAAGAAACATAGCCAATGGCCCACGGCTCTCTGGGCTCTTTTTCTGGTTGGTGGCCGTTTCCGCCTGAGCTGTGAGGTCGTGGAGACTTCCGCGCAACGTGTCAATGGCCCGAAAGTAGTCTTGTGCTTCGGGCACCGAAATGTCGGCCGTTGGAGAGGTGGCTTTGAGGTGAGAGACCGCTTGGGCCAAGTCAAGGGGGGGAGGCTCGGTTTGTTCAAAGATTCTATCAAGAACGCCAGTGAAGGGAAGAACTTGGTTTTTGTGAAGTTCCACGAGTCGCATCTTTGCTGTTGTGTCGCCTGGAGCATCTTCTATAGCCTGAATGGAGGCGCGAACGTCGGTTTCAATGGGAACCAGTTTTTGAAGCAGCACCTCACCCAAGCTGTGCTCCCTCGCCTGGATTCTCGAGCAGGTTCCTCCCCCGGAAGAGGGGGTTTCTTGAGATGCTGAAGAGTCGTTTGCTTCTTGTTGTTGGGTTGGAGCGTTGGGGGTGCAAGCCCCGAGCAGCAGCTGAAGGCAGAAGAGGTGAGCGCACCAAACAATTCGTCTCATAGAAAACCCTTTCGGAGGTGTTGACCAATGCTTTGAACGTTTCCTCAGTCGATTTTCAAAGGCGAGCCATCAAACTGCAAGTACTTCTGTGGTTGTGTCGACATGAGGTAGAACGGCACGATGAGGTCAACACTGGCCTGGTAACCTTTGGGGTAAGGAAAGGCCTTTCTTTTGGCGGCTCGGAACTCTATGTTGTCTCGCTGGATGACCTTCTGCACCGTTTCCGTGGACTTCAGAATGTACTCCAATTCGGCCTTGATTCGGGGTTGAGCTTCGGGGTCTGCGTAACGATCGGCAATAGCCTGTTTCATATGGGGCAGGTTGATGATCTCGTCTGAGTTGTAGTTGTCAATGCGCAAAAACCCGTTTCGGTGGCAATGCATGCAGTGGTACGGAGAGGTGACCGCATCAATGTCTTTGTAGGGCGCAATTTTAGGGTCGGCCTCGGTGCGCTGATCTTCGGCATCTCGGTTGGAGATGTTGCGGGTCACCGGAACGGTGAGGGCATAGGTGTGGAGACCATTGGGCAAAACACCGATCCACTCTCCGGCATCATGCGCAAAATCTGTGGAGATCACTCCGCCATCACTGTACCTGCCCATGCCCACCCCAAGCGGGCGGAACAAAACGTTACGGGGGTTGTTGATGTTTTCAAGCACTCTCTTCTCTTTTCCTTCGGGAACGTTGAAATCGTAGGTGCGCCAGAGGTATTGGGGGCCCTTGGGATCGAGCCTACCGGCATTCACGCGCCGGCTCAGGCGATCGGCCACGCGAAAACCATTGATGACTTCCGATTCGGTGGTGATGGCACGAAGAAACTCAGGAGGGTCTTTTTTTTCTCTTGGTGCCCGACGGCGGGCTTCGGGGTGGTTGGGGATCTCGTCGAGAGAGGGGTAACGTTTGATGTCGGACTTGACCAGGTAGTCGAAGAACAGCCGTGCATAGAAGTCGGGGTCTAGGCCCATGCGAAACACCTCTTCAGCCGGCAGTACGGGGGCTGGAAAGTAGGTTCTCTCTCCCCAAACCAGGCCCTGGTACTGCCCAATGATCTTGGCCAGGCCATTGACGTGGATGGGTTTTGACCTCAAATTGTACTTGAACTTGGTGTCGTCGGACTTGTCTCGAAACAGGTAGAGCCTGTTGTAGTCGGGTTCGAAAAAACGCAGGGCAACCGGAATCTTCTCTCCCTCAACATCGGCAAAAAGCTGTTCAGGCTGCACGATGTTTTTTGCCGTGCTGAGGCTGTTCAGAAGCCAGGAGAGGGCATTGATCTCGCCCTGACGAAATTCGGAAATGAGTTTTGCTTCTTCTTCGTTTGCTGGCTTCAATCGGGACAATCGGCTCAACACAATGTAGCGATCAATGGCCAGGTCGGCTTGGATTTGGTTTCCTTTGACCATTTTTGGGCGGATCTTGCGGGTTTCGGGGCGTCGGGCAGCCCTCAAGATCACCTCGTCAAAGGCGTGGAGAGATGTGTGACGCACCTTGCCTTTGAAAGTTCTGTCTCCCGTCTTTTCTAGGTACAGCTGCATGACCTTTCGGGCGAGAATGTCGAAGCGGGACGGCTCCGTTGATTTGGTGTAGTGCTGTTCCTTGGCTTTGTTGGCAACCGCAGATTTCACCGATTCATTTGATTCGCGGGAAAGACAGGCTGTCACAAGCGCCGCGTTGGCCGTAACCCCAAAGACCAAAGCAGAAATCAATTGTTTCATATAACCAATTCCTCAAGTTGAGAGATTTGCTGGGAGACCCAACAATTTTAACCCTCAATTGAGGCTTTGGCCATTGCGCTGCGAATTTCCTGAGGTCTCAGTTGGTGAGATCTTGCTCTTGCGTTGAGGCTGGTGCGGCCTCAGGTTGCTCCGAAAAATTCACGGGAACGGCAGCGCTGGGTGGGAGCGCCAAAACTGTGGGATCTTGCTGATTGGTGGCAAGATGAGCGACGACGGCGTCAATGATTTTGAGGTGGAGCTCCGAACTCAGCTCCTCCACACCCTTGTCATCTTCAGTTTCAGCATTCAACAAAGAGGTGTCAAACCACTCAACATCTTGTAGCGCACGGAAGACACCTGCTTTGTCAACCGTCATTGTTGTGCGTTTTCCAGCAATTTCGAAGAGGTTTTGTGCGAACACAATTCCCCCGCTGGAATTGATGACCACAAGTTCCCGGTACGGTGCCTCAGAGAGATCGGGTCTTCCGGTCTTTGGGCTCAAAGGGTGCTTTTCTGCGCCGAGGCCAATGAAGAGCTTTTGCGACTCGAGTTCCTCAAGCTCGGGATAGTGAGCCACAAAAAGCGTGCCGTAGTGTTCCTTAAGGTGATGAGCCAGTGGGCCATGCTGGAAAGAACTTTGGGTTTGCTCCACCACGACCAGCTCGCTCAGGATCTTTTCCACCGAGTACTCGAGATCTTGCCTTCCCTCGAGTGCTGCGATTGTGGTTTGTTTCGGGAAACGGGGGTCGTCTGCGGTTTCTGCGAGGTGCTCAGCGAGAAGCTCCTCTGCTGTCTTAGGGGGCAATGTGCCCTCTTTCATAGCTTCACAGGTCTTTGCCTCTGGTGTGGATGGGCGCTTGAGAAAACGCCATATCATCACGCCGGGGAGTGCGATGATTGTGAGTAGCCCTCCAATGAGTGGCGCTCCGGAGCTCACGAGGGCTGCTCCCCCCAGTGTGCCCACAATGAGTGATCCGCAAAAACCCAAGCCCCATCTGTCTGTTTGCTTGTTTGATGCGAGCGTCGATTTGTAGGAAGCGTAGCGATACAGCTGACGCATCAGATCCTCGTCAAGGGTCTTCAGCGCATGTTTTAAAATGCTGAGGTTTTGTGCGTTGTCTTCATCTTTCCATTTTTGCGGAAGTTCCACAGAGCTGGTGCGACCGAGTTGGCTCGGTGTGCAGGCCGAAGAAGCGAGCATGGCTGCACTCACCAAAGCGACCAGAAGTGCACTAAGGGAAGATCGAAATCGCGGCTTTGAGTCTTTCATATTTTCTCCCTGCGCGGTCAAGACAAGAACAGATCAATCGATGGAAGTTTCCTTCAGGGTTTCTTTGTGTTCTTTGAGCTTTCCGTCTTCTTTGTCTTGAAAGAAGTTGTTGCACTGGGTCTTTTGAGATCTTTCAAAGCAGCGTGACCTTTGGAATCCGGTCTCTTTTTTCTCAGTTGGAACAGTGACCAGTGTCTTTTTGTCAAGCGTAACAGTGTGGGTGGCGTTGACGACTGAGAGGCCGCCCAAGGTGCTCGCGTGAGACTCTTCTTGGAGCACGACCTGACCATCTTTTAGGCTGAGGGTGTTGTACTGGATGCCTTTTACTGGCGGGAACCCTTTGCTGGCGTCAAGCGACACGGTCACAACGTATTTGTAGGTGGTCTCACCTGTTTTTTCGCTGGTGTGAGCTGCCAAGGGGCCATATTTGCGGACAACGCCACTCTCGGAGGTCATCGTGCGTGCCGCGAGGAGCTCTTGGTAGCGTTTGGCGACTGCGCCAAGTTCTTGGTTGGCGTTAGGAACCTCTGCATTGGGAAGATCTTCAGCAGTGGCCATGTCGTTGCCCGACACGGTCTCACTCGAATTGTCGGTGCATGCCGAAGTCAGCAGGGCGGCAGACGCCAGCAACACAGTGCTCAAGGGGGTTGACACGAACTTCATGGAAAATCTCCTCACTGGTAAAGAACCACAGCAACAAATCAACAAACTGGAATTGTTTCCTGGTAAGCAAAGAATGTTCCAAGAGTGGTTTTTGCCCTTTTTTCTTGAAGTAACAGCCTCTTCGTTGGTTTTTGAAGAGAGTGACATTGATCAAAATTCACTAAACTGATGAAAAAGAGAGCACATGGTGTGTGATCGGAACTTCAATGCTCAAATTTTCATCAACAGTGTGTTGAAAATGTGCCCAGGAAGATTGATTTCAAAGCACATCGATTCACTTTTTCACTCACTACCGAGAATGTAAGTTATCAAATGTAACATGTGCTGTTCGCTGGATGAATAGTATGAGCAAGTGCTAAACAAAATAATGTTAATTCTATTTGCTTTGGTAAATCTACTCATTTAGCGAAACAATCTCCGCCGAACAAAGATTTATCATCTCCATCGCCTTCGGCGGGTGGTGCCAGAAAGCCGGCTCAAAAACGGCACTTATATGCCTCAAATTGCAGCAAAGAAAAACCTGAAGCCCTCACTTCTGCTTCAGAGCTTCCACAAAGAAAGCGTTTTTACGGGCTTCCTCTTCGATTTGTGCCTCTTGTGCAGAGGAACCGCCATGCCCACCGGTGAGCTGAATGTCAAAGAGAACGGGGTGACTTCCAGGGTTCAGTTTGCGCAATTGAGCCACCCACTTTGCCGGTTGGTAGTAGGGAACGGCGGAGTCTTCGAGGGCGCTCGTCACCAAAATCTTAGGATAGTCTGCCTGTTTCAAGTTTGTGTAGGGGTCGTAGCCCTTGATGAGCTCATACTCATCCTGTTTGCGCCCGTCGCCCCACTCTTCAATTTCAAACTTAGCGAGGGGATCATTGAAGAGTGTCATCGTGT
>JANQPW010000421.1 GCA_028285285.1 Silvanigrellales bacterium | reverse complement strand
GGCCATTCCGGCCAACCCTTGGCACCAGGAGATCGTGCTCGACAAAAGAGAAAGGCGTCTGGGCCTTGCCTATGTGGAAGGGGCCTGGAAACTTCTGGTGAAACACCTCGACCTGCAGACTCGCCTCCGGCACGATTGGATGATCACCGTGTCCAGCTCCCTTCCCATGGGAGCTGGCATGAGCTCGAGTGCCGCTTTTGCCCTGGGGTTGTTGGTGGCTTTTGAGAAACTCCTGACCCATGAGTCCTCATCACCTCTCACCGAGCTTTCTGCAAAAACAAGAGCACTACTGGCTCAAAAGGTTGAACACCATTTTGCCGGAACACCATGTGGACTGATGGATCAGTGTTCCATTCTTCTGAGCCCCGCCGACGAAAGGGGATATCTTCAACTCTCGTTTGGCCAACAGGAACCGCAGGGCTTTCCCACAGCTCAAACATTCCGAGCCCACCCGTCTTTTCATGAACACGCACTGGTGATCTTCCAGTCGGGAAAGGCACACGACTTGAGTGATGGCAGTTACGCCGACAGGGTCGATGAGTGCTTCGAAGCGCTCAAAGCACTCAACCAACACGCGAACACCTCAGCTGCCACGCTCTGTGATCTGCAAAAGGATCTCCTTCGTAAGGGCCATACCGACCCCATTAACCAGCTGTCTGAGGTGTTTCGAGATGATCCTCGCTCTCAACTGTTGCACAAACGTGCTCGTTTTGTCTTTGCAGAATGGCGGCGGGTACAAGAAGCCCGCAGTGCTCTTGAGACCGGCCAGGCCGCTGAACTCGCCCAGCTTCTGAAAGAAGCCCAAGACGGTTTGCGAGACGACTACGAAGTCTCCTGCACAGAAATCGACACCGCGGTTCAACTGCTGCAAAGCTGCAGTCGAGCGCTCCAAAACGGCAACAGCCCTGACGACGTAGCCATCATTGGCCCTCGCATGATGGGGGGTGGGTTTGGTGGTAGCTTGGTGATGCTGCTGCACCCCAACTCAAAGAAAGGGTTCTTTGAGAAAGTGCCAAGCCTCCTCCAAGAATACCAAAATGCTACGGGCTGCCGCGCAGAGGTGTTTTCATGTCGCAAGTCGGCTGGTCTCCACTGGCGCTCGACCCCAAGCCCGGGCCACTAAAACACAGGACTCTCGTCATGTCTTCCTTGAAAACAAGCAAACGCCATCAGCACTTCTTTTCTCGCCCGCTCCGCACAACCTGGGG
>JANQPW010000405.1 GCA_028285285.1 Silvanigrellales bacterium | reverse complement strand
CAACAGTGGTCAGGGAGACTCCACAGCCTTGAAAAAACTCTACGAACGATTCCTCGCATGGATCATCTCCAGACCAGCGCTCTATCATGGTGTGTTGGGAGGACGTTCAGGCTTTTCAAGCATCATTCCCGAGGTGGCTCTTCTGCCCTGGGAAGATCTCCTAAAACTCCTCAAAAAGGATGGACACAAGCGTCCTGTCCGATTTGTGGAAACAAACGATGACCAGGAGCACGTGGAACTCCGGGCCAACCGCGCTGCCACCGCCATAGAAGAATGGATCGAAGCCGTTCAGTTTGTGGAGCAAGAAGTCTGGCCACAGGTGCTCAGCAATAAACCCGTTCTCTATGATGGCAGCGGGGTGCACGAGTTTTTGCTGCACCAAAAAGGCAATTCACTGAAGCCGGCTGAGGCCATCGACTGGCTCCGCGAAAATGGCATTGAGCCAGGCAACTACCCTCTCATCTCAAGGCAAATTGAGACTTCCAACTGCCCGTGAGTGCCTTGAAAAAACTCACATTTAAGCGGCGACGCGACCCAACCCAACAAAACCCGTTGCAAGCGGTCAGCTCTCAGCATAGTTTTGGGAAACAGGCCGCGTGACGCGAGAATCTGGGCAAAGGAGCAGACCATGACCACTTCCCTTCAACGATTGAGAACCACAACAGTCTTTGCATTGACTCTTCACGTAGCTTTGATGAGCGCCTCTTGCGGCACAGCACAACAACAGCCCAACCAGGCTCAGTACATTGCGGTTGGCAGCAGTGTGGGGGAGGCTCGGCTTCTGAGAGCTTCTCGGCATGTCTTCGCACTCGCCAACGATATCTACAGAATAGCTTTGAGGGAGAGCCACAACCGCGTGTTTGGTGCGGCGGCAGAGTTTCTTGACACCAGCGAAGAGTTTGTCGATGCCGTTAGGGCAAGTCGCTACGCAGAAGCCCAAGAACTTTACCCCAGCCTCGAAGAAGCAGCGTACTTGGTTGACCGAGCTGCCGACAACACAGAAGACGACGAGCTTCAAGACAAAACGCAAGATGCTCTCAACCATGTGTATGAAATCGGCGAGCTGTTGGGTGAGTGAGTTAGGAGCCAGAGCTTGAGACAGAGCTGTCCCATTTCGATTTAATGAGTCACGACTGTCTCATAGACTGAGACATATGTGTCCCATTTGAAGTGTAACTCTTTGAAATCACAATTGGCACGTTCTTTGCGTTAGGTCCTCCAGAAGAAGAAGGAGGTCAAAACCAATGAATCAGCCAAAACTCGAAATCACACGTGCAACCCGAAGTGACATGCCACTCGTTGCTCATTTTATCCGATCATCAGCGGAGTGGTACAAACCATTCATCGCTCAAAAAGACCTTTCTGAACACGAGGTGGGTGAGAAGTGGATCGCAAAGAACTATCCGCTTAGGGATTTCTTCATTGGGTATAACCAACACGAGCCCGTTGGGACAATTTCGATGCAAACCGTCCGAGGATACACATATCTCGGCTACATTTATCTGGATGTCGCCCATGTTGGGAAGAGGTTCGGCCACCAGCTAGTGGAGTTCGCGAAACTGCGCTCACAAGGAATTGGTAACAAGGGAATGTTTCTCATTGCTCATCCCGAGGCATCATGGTCAGTAAAAGCATACAAGAAGATGGGATTCAAAAAGATCGCCTCAAAAAAAGAGGATGTGCTTGCCTGGAATGATGGGGTTCTAGAGCCCTACTACGAAGAGGGTTTCGAACTCTATCTCAAAGACTTCTGAGAGATCATGATTTTCTCAGATTGTGCGTTTTTAGCTTGCGCAACAGAGTTCTTCGGCTCAACCCGGAAATCTCAGACGCCTGCTGCATAGAACCATCGCTCTTCCGAAAAAGCTCTATGAGGTAGTTTCGCTCTGTTCTTGTTTGATGCTCCACAAGTTCAGCGTGCTCACACGTTGAAAACTCCGCTTCAATTGAACGCGCCGCACGAGATGTTTTTAAGCTATCGACACTCGCTCGTTTCTCATCTTTGCCACTGCTGTTCATTGACCGAGCTGAGCTCGAGCTCAAAGCTGGTTTGACCGGCTGCAGCACGAGCCTCAGTTGACTTGCAAGAAGCTGTTGATTGGGCCGCTGTAATATGAGTCGTTCAGCGATGTTTTCAAGTTGACGCACATTCCCCGGCCAAGTGTACGACAAGAGTTCCTGCATGAAACTCTGGGTCACTGCTGGAAACTTCAAGTTGTAACGCCGAGCAAATTTCTTACAAAAATGAGAAAAAAGAAAGAGAATGTCTTCTGGACGTTCGCGCAGGGATGGAATCACGATTCTAATCACATCCAGTCTGTAAAACAGGTCCTCACGAAACTGGCCAGCTGAAATGTACCGCTCAAGCGGTTGCGAAGTGGCTG
>JANQPW010000370.1 GCA_028285285.1 Silvanigrellales bacterium | reverse complement strand
CCCCTCGCTGTGCAACACTCCGAAAATGTTCAGCCCTACACCAACGGAGCCGCGAAATGGTGGCTCAGCCGACTCACACGAGAGCACGTGAAGGGCGTTCTCACCGGTGATGGCGCCGACGAGCTGCTTTGTGGTTACCCCAGCTACAAATATGTCAAATGGTGGATGCATGCCATGCGTGCACGGCGCAATGACCTCACGGCCCTGCGAAAAAACCCACTGGGAAGTTTGCTGCGAGACACGCTCTATACCGAAGTCTTTTCAAATCAAAGCAAAGACCCCTGGGCCGCAGGTGCCAGTTCTCAGGGAACCGGGCTCGACTTCATTGACAGCATTTCAGCTTGGGGTGTGCCCCACCCCCTCTTTGGTCAAATCTCGGCTATTGCCACACTCATTATGGGCAAAGAAGGAATCCCTTGGCTCGAGGCTCAACGAGAGAGTGTGTCTTCCTGGTTTTCAGCGGGCCTGCCCGAGCAAGACCTCTCCGACCCCCGCTCTGCTCTTCTGCTCTGGCAGAACTATTTCTTTCGCACACACCTACCCGTACAGGTGCTGAATTGGGTGGGCGACCGCATGGAAATGGCCCACATTCTGGAAGGGCGCACCCCGTTCTTGTCAGCGAAAATGCGGCGCTTGGTGCGAAACTTCCCCGACAGAGCACTTCTCAATGGCTTCACCGACAAGCATGTGTTGCGTCGTGCTATGCCTCAGATCATGCCAGCAGATTTTGCCCACCAACCCAAGAAGCAGTTCGGTGCTCCCTTTCTCCAAACCAATGACCTGCTGGCACGGTTCTCCGTGCAAGAGGCCCTTGAGCAGTCTGGGTTAGGCACCCGTGGCACACTCACTCAAATCCAAAAATCCTGGGGTCAGCTCTCTCAGTCTCCAAACTCAAAGAAACGCCCCTCGTTGTCGGCGTCTTTCAGCGACACTTCTGCCTTTGAGCGGGATCATCTCAACCAATGCACTCAAACACTCATCTCCATGGGAATCGTCCACCGCAGCCTCGTGCAGGAAGATTGGCTTGAGCGCAACCCTGATTTTGAAAGGTCGGTCCTCGAGCAGCAAGAAGTTGTGAACCCGTAACGGGCGATATTTTCCGGTGGAGAAACCTGCCTTGTGAAATTATTTCCGGACAAAGCTTCGGCGAGATTCCGATAGACCTCCTGATGGCAATCGCAAACGAGCTTGGGGGCCGCCCCAAGACGCACCCCAGGGGGGATCCTTGAAAAAGGGGAAAGCAAAGATGGCTTCCACTCGAACCTTGGCCTGCTTGTGGGCAGCCATCGCGATGACCGGATGTGGCTCCGAAAGAGAAGACGATCTGGCTTCTTCAAACAAAGGAAAAAACAACGACCAGCTCGGCGAGCGCAAGACCGATGACAAAAAGAGCCCAGAGATCAAGATTGAGCCCATCAGCGGTGACGCCATTGCTTCCATTCCAGGATCTTGTGTAGCACCCATGCGCCTCCAAGTTGTGCTCAACCCCGAAGACACCAGCACAACACAAACCTTGCTGACCGCGCGCCTCGAACCGCAATGTTACACCAACAGCACTCCCGTGTTGCGCATTCGAGTGACCAATACCTTTCGCCTCGGAGCCCCGCTCGCTTGCTCAGCTCTCAACGTGGGCGAGTTCAACTTTCAGTGCACAGGCACTGTCCAACAGTTCGTCGTGGGAGGGCAGGTCGTGATCCCAGTGGAGTTGGACACCGCAGCCGACATGACAGGCTTCCGAGCGGAGATTGAATTCACACGCCTCGGGGCAGAAAACCCACCGGCAGAAGAGACCACCACCCTCAATTTTTGAGTTCGTTCAAACTCATCAAGTAAGTCACTCTCATTGCTTCGCTTTTATCTTGAGCTTTGATTTTCTCAAGCGTGTTCCGAAAACTCTTCCAGAACGACAACCGTAACTCAGATGGGGAAACGCCAGTGACTTTCCAAAGCCACTTTAGAGCCGTAACATTCACATTTGTGTCGGCACTCTTCGGACTCGCAGCCTGCTCCAGCGACGATCCCGCATTCACTCACAATGAAGACCCCCTGCGGGAGTCCACATCTGGGGATCCGGGCCCGGCAGAAAGTGAGTGGACAGCTGAAAGACCACAAGCTGCTGACTCCAAAGCCATTTCAGCAGATCAGATCCCCAACCCAGAGTCTCTGTTTCCTCAGAACCCCATCGGCAGCGGCTCCCGCTCCACAGACGGCCTTGGTTTGCCAGGAGCCAGCGGATCCACTGCCGGAAAGGAGTCAACGGGAGCAAGCGGTGGTTCAGCGGCTGGCGAGGAGACGGCGCCTCTCGCTCCAGCTCTCATTAGTGAGGGCGAAGGCATTGAAAGCACGTTGGCCAGTGCAACGGGCACCACCGATCACCTGAAACTGACCAAGTCCTTTTCTGTTCAGTCGGCCGAAAAGAAAAGTGGCACAGTCGTGCTCAGCGATGGCTGGGTGTCTCAACCTCTTGTGCTCGCCGATGTGAGCGAAGCGGTGGAGCAGACACACACCCAAATCGAACGACCAGTGCTCACCAACAGTTTCGTTCAAGGCCGCGGTGGCGTGCCCTCTGTCGAAATGTTCGGACAAAATGCAGCGGCGGGTGTTCTCGATCTCTTGGTTGTGATCGACAACTCAGGCTCCATGTCGGAAGAACAGGTTGATCTTTCCACCAAGTTGGAGCCACTTCTCTCTTCGATTCAACAATCCAACTGGAAGCTCGCCGTGGTGACCACCGACCCCGACGATGGTTGCATGCGTGAACTCATCTCAAAAGGTGACAGTGACGCCGCAGAGCGTTTTCAAACAGCTATTGCCGAAGCCGGATTGAGTGGATCGGGCAACGAGAGAGGGATTTTTCAGGCCGTGAATGCCCTCAGTTGCGCCTCCAGCCCCTGGCTGAGACAAACCTCAACTGTTTCTGTGCTCGTGGTCAGTGATGAAGACAACTGCAGCTTCAATGGTTCAGGTTGTGGAGACAATGCTTGGAATCACCCCAACTATCTGCTGGACCACATCAGCGGACCTTTGAACCGAACCATTGGACAAGATGCGCGCATTTACGGGCTTTTCAAGCACCCTGACGACGCCACCTGCACCACCGCCTATAAAAACGCCGTCCAGTACGCATCGGCGGTGGCCCAAAGTGACGGCGTGTGGGGAAGCATTTGCGCAAATGACTACACCCAAACCCTCTCGCAGATCTCCGCAGACATGGCGAGCTTGCTCAAGAACCAATTCGTTCTCACAAAAACTCCAGACCCCAACACAGTCATGGTCACCCTCATTGCCGGCAACGGCGCCCGCACTCAGGTGCAGGCCTTCTCTGTCGCTGGCAATGTGATCACACTCGTTGAAGCTCCTCCGGCCGACGCGCAGATTGAGGTGAGCTATAGCACCCCTTCGGAACCTCAGCTCTCCTCCTTCACGCTGAGCGCTGACCCGGTCGCAGAAAGCGTGAGCATCACCGCGAATGGTCAGCCCGTTGATGCATCTCACTACACAGTCACAGGGAAAACCTTGAGTTTCCTCGAGGCGCACAAACCTGCTCCTTCGGCGAGCTTGCAGGTTTCCTTCAAACGAAACGATCCTCTCGTGAACACCTTTTCAGTTGACCCAGCCGTTCAAGCGGAGACTCTCAGTGTGAAGGTGAATGGAA
>JANQPW010000368.1 GCA_028285285.1 Silvanigrellales bacterium | reverse complement strand
TTTCTGGGGTTCACCCGAATGAGAAGATACTCCTGCTTGCTGGTCATTCCCTGGGGAATGAGGAGCACCAACTCCCCTCCCAAGGAGATCTCTTGTTCGCTGTTTGCAATGGCTTTTTCGACGGGTGCGGCGAGCGCCGTCGCTGTGAGAGGGTTGGGCGCTGCTGCACTACTGCGATGGGTCATGAGGCTGTGTGCCACAAGCTGGAGCTCCTCTGACTTTTGCGAATAGCGGTAGACGGAGACATCTTGTGCGAGTTTATGGTCGACAGGGATCCTCAGCAATTTGGAGATCCGCTGTCGCTCGTTTTCTCCCGAGGCGCTGCTCCTCTCGGACTCTGAGAGGCTCAAGCCGCGGTAAGCTTCAGAGAGGCGACTGTAGGCTTCTCGTTGCAGTCGGTAGTCTTGGTAGAGCTGTGTGACAAAGCGGACGGAGCGCAGCCCCCACTTGGGGTAGGTCACCTTGGTTTCAATGCCAAGGGGGTCGTTTTCAATCACCTCGATTTCCTTGATGGGGAGATAGACCAGTCTTGTGAAAACGAAGAACACGAGAGTTGAGACCACTCCCATACCCGCAACTGAGGTGAAGAGAATCACCAGGAAGGTCTCTCGACCCGCCAAGACCGCTAGAGCGAGAGATAGCAACAGGCACATAACCAGAGTGGCGACAAAGACGCGGGTCATCGTGATTTTTGCAAGACGGCGCAAGGGAGCCCCTCCTCGGAATCCCGCTTCGGTCTTCTCGACAGAAACCTGAGAGAAAGACCTCTATCGGGAGCTGAATTACAAGGCATTTTTTAGGTTTGGGCCTGTGCTTCTGCTCTTTGCAAGTTGGATCAAACTGAGTTAATTTCTCATGTGGCGATCTCGAAACAGTGCCTTGACATCGCAGTAGAAGACAGATTTTTATGCCCGAATCAAAAAGGGAGACAAAGGTCTATGGGGAGTCCATCTGGCGATGCAAACGAGTGGCTGCGAGAGTTTGAGTTGCTGGAGGGCGATGAGAACGAGTTGAAGGAGTCCAGAGCCCTTGGCCAGTCTCCTGAGCTTTCGACCCAGCTACAGAACACCGCTTTGAAAAGACTTTCGGAAGCGCTCCAGTCAGATCTTCAAGATGTCATTCCCTGGTTTTATAGTCAAATGCCTCCGCTGTACAACTGTCTGACATCTGAAGAAGAGATGTACGATCACATCTTGGAGATTGTATCGGGTAAGGTTTTCGCTGAACCTCAGGTTGTGGAACGCAACAACACGAAAATGAAATCAACGACCTACATGTCGAATTGCGAAGATCGCTACGGCTTGGTGAAGCTCGTTCCCGAGCTCAGTCGTCGGAAGGCCAAGTTTGCCTATGTGATTTCATCTCTCGACACCCGGCTGGCCATTGGCAATCTGTATCACGGCCAGTATGAAGCCAGCCCCGATTGGGAGCAAGCCGAGCTCAAACCAAAGAAACAAAAAGTCGTCAAACTTCTTGGTGATGAGCCTCGTAAAGCCGTGAACAAGTACCTCGATGAGCTTGATGTTTTGTATGCTGGGAAAGCAACGGCAAAGATGATTGCCACTGGGTTCCGTGCGGTCGGATACTCCTATCAAACTGACGCGTCTTTTGTTGACATCAAGCATGTTGCCGACCTTGAAGAGCCGCGAGTTCGTGTTGACCTTGCGCTGAAGGGCTACCCCCTCACCGCGGCATGTGAGGCTATTGTCGGTATTTTCACCCGCTACGATCTTTCGGTTCGTCGAGTCATTGGTCACATTCACAAAACGACGGATCGCCAAGACTTCACTGTTGTGCACGTGGTTGCCGCAAGTCAAACCGGGAAGCGTTTGTCTCAGACCGATCAGGTTTGGGGGCGCATCACGAAAGCATTGAAGAGCTTGAGCTTCGTGGATCATGGCGATGAATTTACGGTGCTTATGCAGGGGCGGCAGCCTTACAGCATCAATGAAACGAACTTTGTTCGGGCCACTGCAAATTGGACTCACATTTTCCTGAGCAAAGACAATCCGCACTACTACACCTTTGATCGGGTGGCAAAAGTGCTGGTGCGGAGTGACGCCTTTATGGATCGGCTGATTGGCTACTTTCGCTCGCGATTTGATCCGCGGTTTGAAGGGGATCGCTCAGTGGAGGGGGCAGATATCTCTCGATCCATTGAGGCCATCATCATGGACTCAGTTGATGAGATTGAGCGGAGTATTTTAAAAGAGTCGTTCAACTTTGTGCGACATATTTTGAAAACAAATTATTTCTTGGTCTCAAAGGCAGCTTTGGCTTTTCGCATTGACCCCTCTTTGTTGAACAAGACTCATTATCCCCACGCACCTTACGGGATTTTTTATATGATTGGCCGTGGTGTGAGAGGCTTTCAGGTGCGGTACCGAGACATTTCTCGTGGTGGAGTCCGTGTCGTGATGCCGCGTTCTGCGGCGGACTACGACAATGCACTGGCCGGTCTTTTTGATGAAGTCAATGGTCTTGCCTTTGCCCAACAGCTGAAAAACAAGGATATTCCTGAAGGCGGCTCAAAGGCCGTGCTCGCCATTGAGCCGGGTGCCGATAAGAACATCGCTGTGAAAAGCGCCATTTCGGGTTTGTTGGACCTGATCACTGTGCAGGAAAATGGAAAACTGGTTCCCGGAATCATTGATTACTACAATCGAGAAGAGATTATTTTCCTTGGCCCCGACGAAAACATGACCGATGATCTCATCAATTGGACCATCGAGCACGCTTTGCACCGTGGGTATCGCTATGCCTGGTCGCTGATGAGCTCTAAGCCTGGGTTTGGAATCAATCACAAAGTTTACGGTGTCACTTCGGAAGGGGTGAATGTATACTTAAGAAACGTTCTAGAGCAAATGAATTTGCTGGATGGAGAGACGACCTTTCGCATCAAGATGACGGGCGGGCCCGACGGAGATGTTGCCGGCAACCTTTTGAAGATCATTCATCGTGATTATGGACCACGGGCGCGTGTGGTCGCCATTGCTGATGGGCTGGGTGCGGCCTACGATCCCTCTGGCTTAGATTGGACTGAGCTTTTGAGATTGGTCGATCGCTCGCTCTCCATTGTGAAATTCAGCGCTGATCATTTGAGCGATGCTTCGAAATCTTTCGTGGTTGCGGCAGACTCGCGCGAAAATGTGAAGCTGCGCGACAACCTCTATGCCACTGCTGAAGCAGAGGTCTTTGTTCCCGCCGGCGGCAGACCTTTTACGGTTAAAGACAAGAATTGGCATAAGTTCATGAAGTCCGATGGCGTTCCAAGTGCAAGAGCCATTGTGGAGGGTGCGAATCTCTTCCTCACCGAGCATGCTCGCGAGAAGCTTGTGGAACAAGGTGTCACTGTTGTGAAAGACAGTTCGGCCAACAAGGGGGGTGTGATTTGCTCCTCTTATGAAATCGTGGCGTGTATGACGCTTGAGCCACAAGAGTTTGCAGACATCAAAGACAAGTACGTTGAGCAGGTGATCAGCATTCTCAAAGAAAAAGCCGATCTGGAAGCGAAGCTTTTGTTGCGAGAGCATGAAAGCCGGGGGGGTGGAGCCGACTACGTCAAGTTGAGCTATGAAATCTCTTCTGAGATCAACCGAGTTTGTGATGTGTTGCGAGAGCGACTTGATGAGCTTTCCGATGAAGAAATTGATTCTGGTCACATGAAGTTCATCCTGTTTTCTCATTGCCCCCAGATCTTGGTTGATCAATATGAGGAACGGATCTTGGAGCGCCTCCCCCGAGCTCACAAGTTGGCCATCATCAGTACCTACGTTGCCAGTCGGTTGGTTTACAAAGAGGGTGTTGAGTGGCTGCGCCACAAAGACAAACAGTCTGTCTATCGCATCGCCACACAGTACATTGATGCTGAGCAGCAGATCGCTCGAATTTTGAACGAAGTCTCCTCATCGGGCTTAGAGGACTCCGATAAAATCATCTCCATTCTCAGAGGAGTCGGTGCCAAGCACTTGGCGAGTTTGCACACCTGAGGTAGGGTTGGCCAAATTTGAGCGAGTCCTTTCGCGCGAAGGAGTGAAACTATGGCCCCCTCTTCATCAACTTTGGAAATCCGTGAATTTGGTTCACAACTCAAGACCACGTGTCTCGGTTTTGGAGGCGGAGGGCTGAGCGGACCAGCGGGTGGGTACGGCTTTGGAGATGTGTCGGAAGCTCAGGCCCGGGAGGCTTTGGAGTCCGCGTTCGAGGCTGGAATTCGCCTTTACGACACGGCGCCCATTTATGGTTTTGGACTTTCCGAAAAGCGTATGGGTGACTTCTTTCATGCAAACCCTGGCCTTCGGAACGAGTGTCAGGTGGTCACAAAGCTCGGCGTGGATTGGGATGAACAGCAGAATGTTTCGGTGAGCAACTCGCCTGAAACGGTCAAGCGCATGCTCTCTCAGTCGTTGGAACGTTTGAAAATCGACTCTGTTGACGTCTACATGATCCATTGGCCCGATGCGAACACGCCCATAGCGGACACGATGAACGAGTTGGTGAAGTTGCAACAGGAAGGGCTTTTCAAATCTATTGGAGTGAGCAACTTCACTCCGGAACAAATTGACGAAGCCGAAAAGATTGCGCGTGTGGATGTGGTTCAGTCCCCCTTTTCTCTCCTCAGTGCCACCGCAGAGGAAGCGTTGCTCCCGCATTGCCGGGAGGGAAAGCGAGGGTTTATGTCTTATGGAACCCTCGCAAAAGGAATTCTCTCAGGCACAGTTACAGAGAAGCGTCGCTTTGAAGAGTCTGACGTTCGCAGTCGGGGAAACAAAATCACTGGGCAGTATCTCGCGGTGAAGGAAGAAGTGGAAGAGTTTCTGCAGATTGCAAAAGACATGGGAATCTCTGGTTCTCAGCTGGCAGCCGCTTGGGTTCTCTCACGTTCTGGAGTTTCGACTGCGCTTTGCGGCACCAAGAACTTGTCTCAGGTGCAAGAGGTGGTCGCCGCTGCTCGGGTGGAGCTCGATGATACCGTTCGGCAGCGCTTGGAAGCCCTCTCAAAATCGGCCACTCCTAAATTTGACCAGGTGAAGTGAATGCGGAGTCTGCCTGAGTTTTTGAGGGTGCTGCGGAAGGAAGGGCTGGTTGCAGATGTGACCATTCCCTGTGATGCCAATCAAGAGATTCCCGAAATTCATCGAAGGGTCATTGAAAATCAAGGAAAGGTGTTGCTGTTTCACAACGTGAAGGGAAGCTCGTTTCCACTGGTCACGAACCTGTTCGGAACCGCACAGCGCATTGAGATGGCTTTTGGCAAGAGACCGCAAGAATTTGTGGAACGAATTGCCCGGTTGCCCCACGAACTCATGCCCCCGACCATTGGGAAGCTGTGGCAGCAGCGAGACCTTGTTGGAGAGGCGATTCGGGTGGGGCTGAAACAGGTTTCTCCTCGTCACGCCCCCGTTTTAGAGTGTGAACTCCCTCTTCAGCCAGGAAGTGGCTTGGATGCTTTGCCAGCTTTGGTGCAGTGGCCTGAAGACGGTGGGCGGTTTATCACGCTGCCTTTGGTGTACACGGAAGATCCTAAAACCAAGGCACACAATCTGGGCATGTACCGCATTCAGCTCTTCGACGAGAAGACGACAGGAATGCATTGGCAAATTGGCAAGGGTGGTGGCTTTCACTATGCCGAAGCCGAGGCCATGAACCAATCGCTGCCTGTGTCGCTGATGGTTGGGGGGCCTCCTGCATTGATGCTTTCGGCCATTGCTCCACTTCCGGAGTCTGTTCCAGAACTGATGTTGGCCAGTTTGTTGCTCGGTGAAAAGTTGTCTCGTGCAAAGCACCCGCAGTTACCCCATCCTGTGGTTGCGGAAGCTGAATTTGTGATTTCGGGTCATGTGAAACCCCATGAGCGGCGCCCAGAGGGACCCTTTGGGGACCACTATGGATACTATTCCTTGCAACACGACTATCCCGTGTTTCACGTGAACCACATCCATCACCGCAAAGATGCGATCTTTCCCGCAACAGTCGTGGGTAAGCCCCGTCAGGAAGACTTTTTTATTGGTGATTTTTTACAAGACCTCCTTTCTCCTCTGTTTCCGGTGGTGATGCCGGCGGTTGTGGAGCTGAAGACGTATGGTGAAACGGGTTTTCATGCCCTTGCCGCGGCTCGTGTGAAAGATCGATACGAGCGAGAGGCCATTGCAAGTGCCCTCCGGATATTGGGCGAAGGTCAGCTTTCTCTTCAAAAGTTTCTGATGGTCACAGATGGTTCGGTCAATCTTTCAAACTTCAAGGAAACTCTGGTTCACTTTCTCGAGCGCACCGATTGGGAAAAAGATCTTTTCGTGCTCAGCAATGTGAGTCAAGACACACTCGACTACTCTGGTCCAAAGGTGAACGAGGGAAGCAAGGGGATCTGGCTTGCCCTGGGGCCAGCACGCCGTAGCCTCACAGGAGACTGGGCCGGCACCTTGCCTTCGGGTGCGCGGAACGCGGAGATTTTTGTTCCGGGATGTCTTGTTGTTGAGGGCCCGAGCTATGAATCCGATGCAAAATTTGCGGAGCGGTTGGCCTCTCATCCTGATGTGCAGAATATGGAATTGATTCTTCTGGTCGATGATGTCCGTGAAGCGACCAAAAATGCACAGAGCTTTCTTTGGACCTGGTTCACCCGTTTTGAGCCAGCTGCGGATATCTATGGAAGTGCGAGTGTGGTGAAGCGCTTCCATGTGGGTCTCAAATCGCCCATTGTCTTCGATAGCCGAATGAAGCCCTGGTATCCAAAGGTCGTTGAGCCAACTTCCGAAACGGTTACTTTGGTTAACGATCGTTGGCATGCTTATTTTGCGGGGAAAACCCCCTGGTGACTCCTGGCCGGAGCTGGCGAAAGCGGAGTGTATAAACTCCCCTCCTACAAGGTCAAAATTCTGTTACATTCGCGCGATGTGGTTGAGCTATAGTCGAGTCAGTTACATGAACTGTAAAGGACTCATCTGTGTCTCAGGCGCTTTCACTTCCGACTCAACAGGCGAGTTCTTTTTTGAAGAAGATGAACGAGTTGGACCTGCGTTTTGCAGCTGGTGCTGTGAGCCCCCGACAGAGATCCTTTTGGCTCCGGTGGAGCTCCCTTCACAAAAACTTTATGCGAAAGCTCAGCAACATCCGAGGCGAAGGTCCGAATGTGCATCGGTACATGGAATCTGAGTTTGAGAAACTGCTCACCCTGCGAAAGGCATTGTTGTCGAGTGCCCTGCAGTTTTTTCGCAGAGCTCCTCGAGATCATGCCGACGAGGCAAGAATATTCGCAAGCATGATTGAAGACTCTGACAAGGTGGTGATGTCTGTGATCTCCCTTGAGGTCATCAGGCTGAAAGAGATTCACGCAACTACTGTCAGAAATCGTCGTGTGATTGGTGCGTATTCGCGGAGATAAGTCGAAGGGGCTCGTTGGAATGGCAGCAAAAAAGTGCAAAATGTCCTCGAAGAAGAAAGTGTCGGATCAGACCACTTCCCCCCAGGCTGGGCAAACCACGGCTGCTGAGTTGTCATGCGGTCGGTTGGCAACACTTGACTCACTGCAGGCGATGCCTCTGCTACAGCAGGGCAGCGACGCTGCCTGCGAACATTTTGTTCGTTTTGCAGAAAAGCTTTTTGAGAAAACGGAGCGGGCTGAGAACACCTCAGAACGGTCGCAGATCTGTTTCGTTGCTCCTGTTCTGCCACACACATCTGTGCTCGATGTCTGGAATCAAACCACGACCGCTTTGAGTATGGCCGGCACCGTCATCACCTCAGAGTCCGAGGCAAGCCTTTTTGAGCAGTATGTGAACTATTCAAATGCACAGGGTTTTGGCGTGATTTTGGAGCTCAAAACTCTTGAAACCATGGAAGAAAATCGGACTTTTCTTGCAGGTCTCGAAAACGAGCTCAAACAGGCGCAGATCGTTGTTTCGCTTGGCGAAACTTCGTTGGCCTCATACCAGGCCATGAAGCATTGTAGAAATCAGCTCAAACGATTTGTGGTCTGGCAGAACGCGCCTCGCCCGAGCCAATCGTTGCCAACGGCGCGCCTTGTGACAGGACTTCCTCAACCGCACCTTGCGCGAGAGAAGTCTGTTCGAAAAGAGATTTTGCGGACCTGTGATCTTCTCATCTGTTTCGACAAAGAGAGTGCAACTCTTGCCTATCTTGAGGGTGTGAGTGCTCAGCGCATTCGCAGGATTTCACGTGGTGTCTCTCTCGATCGGTACTGCAACGATTTTCGTATGATCCATAGAAAAGAGATCCGGAAGGCTCTTGGCTTGCAAGATGACGAGT
>JANQPW010000359.1 GCA_028285285.1 Silvanigrellales bacterium | reverse complement strand
AGCTTTGCGTGTGGCTCAGCAGGCCATGAAAGAGGGAAATCACGAAGAGGTGAAGGCCCTCCTGCAGCCCATTGTTGGGAAGACACGTCGTTTTCCGATCATGCAGGTGAAAATCCGGCGTGCGCTTGCCGGTGTCTACGCCGAGCTCGGCGAGTATGGGGCTGCCTTGGATGAACTTAAGATTGTTGAGCAGGTGAATGAAAATCCAGCCAAAGATCAAGTTCTTCTCTTCAAAGCGCAGTTGCTGTATCTCTCAGGAGACAAAGAGGCCGCGCGTGAGCTCCTCGAGTCGCTTTCAACTGGTCTTCTGGGGTTGCAAACGGTTTCTCAAGATGTCTCAACTGATGCCGGCCTTTGGCTGGACTACTGGAAATTGAAATAGCCTTATGATTCAGCTCCATAGAAGAACTTTTGTATTGCCTTGGGTGTGTCGGTGGGCTCTGTTGGGCGTTGCTTTGCTTGTGAGCAGCGTTGCGCCGGCAGGGGGCACGTGGTTTCCCAGTGCGCGGATGGCTCCGCCATTGGTTGAGTCCGTTTTTTCTGTTTCGCAGCGGCTTTCGGCAAAAATCGACCGTCGCTTTTCTGACACCGAGGTCACGGCTCCCTTTGGTTCCTTCGGCCAGGTTGATTTTTCAGGTTCAAAGCTCCGCACTTTGCAGCAGTCATATGGACAAATGACCCGTGGCACTGAATTGCGGATGAACTCTGAAAACTCACCCGTTGCGGTGTGTGGGCCCACAAAGCTTCTTAACGAAATGGTTTGCCTCAACCAGAACAGTGGTGAGGTGTTGAGCCGGCTGCCCATTCCTGGATCGGTCTCTGCGGCCCCCCTGTTTCACAAAGGCAGCTGGATCGTGGCAACGACAAAGGGATTTGTCTTCCGTGCAAGTGGTATTTCGGAGCAAGGTGCTCCTGTCTTGGGAATGGAAAATTTGGCTTTTTGGGGGGCGTCGAGCCGCGATCGCATGAGCTACTTGCGAGAGTTTTATCGGCAAAGTGAGTCTTCTGGTGCTGTGTCCGATGGCGAAGGTGCTCCTTCCGGAGCGACCTCGTCACGCTCTCAGGCATTGGAGTTTGTGCAAGTTGGTTGGAATTGGTACCTGTGGTCTTCCTCCGAGTTTGTGGGTCATCTTGAGGTCCTTGGTTCCCGAATTATTGGGCTCACAGCCAACCAATTTGTTTACGCAATTGATTTCGACTCTGGAGAAATAGCTTGGGCTCAACGAGTGGGCACCGACGAAGATCTCCGTATTCAGAGTCAGGCTTTAGCAGTTTCGGCAAACCACGTTATTGTCGGCTCTTCCGTTGGACAGTTGCAGTTTCTCAACCCAACCACTGGCCAGCTCGATTGGCAAGTTGAACTGAATGCCGAGGCCAGTGATCGTTTTAAGGGAATCACAGCCAAGCCTCTGGTTATGGGTCAGCGCGTGTTGGTGTCAGCGGTTTCCGGGGAAACTAAACTCATCAACGAGCGCTCCAAGCAGGTTGAGTGGACCCTTCCCGTAGGGAGCTTTGCTTCTGGGCGGCGCTTGGGTGACTCTGTGTACTTAGGAGCCTCCACGGGAGAACTTTTGAAAGTTGATTTGCAAAGCGGTAAAGTACAAAAACGAAAGATTTTGTCCCGTTCTGAGCCTGTTGCAAGTCTTCAGGAGCTGGAGTCTTTGCGATTGCTCTTGGTGGCACTTGTCGATGGCAGTGTTCATGTGCTGGACTCTGAGTCACTCGAAACTGTTCAGCAGTTTGCAAGCCAGGGCACATTCGAGGGGGAGTTCTTTGGAAGCGACTCAGCCGGACAGTATTGCATCACCACCAAAAAAGGTTATCTCAGGTGTTTTTCTCAATTGAAGTCCCGGTGATGCAGGGAGGGCTTTTTGCCTATTGTGTGTGAATCAATGGATGCGCCCGGCAAAATCGGGTATCTGAGCGAGGCAGCATGGAACAGGAAGGCAAGAAAACAGAAATTGATGGAAATTCCGACACTGGGGATCTCTCATCTCTGCAAACAGATTCGGAACGTGTGAAAATGTTGGAAGCCAGCGATCTCATGTCGCTCTGGGAGAGCCTTCAAGGCCCATCAGGCCGACAGGTTCGTGTTGCAAAACTGGACTCTCTGAAGGGAAAGAAGTGAAGCGTAAACCTCCGCCTGCCCGGCCTCGTTCCGCTTCCATTGAAATCTCGGGAGAAGCTGTCTTCACCGACTGCTTCCGTCAGAACGGAAAGATAAAGATCTCCGAGAAATCCTTTCGGGTGAGCTTACAGAAGCGGGAGCTCGTGAAACGCGTTCGCTGCTTGCTGGCTCTCGTGTGTGAAAATGGTGAAGGAGTGAGCATTCGCTTTGCCGATGCGGCAGAGTCCCTCCAGCTCAATGAGCAATACCGGCAAAAGGATGGCCCTACAGATGTGCTGAGCTTTTCGGCATTTGAAGAGAATCGCAGGCTATGTGGCCAGGGCCTGCCAAGAAGTGAAACCTTGAGCCTCGGGGATCTCTGTGTCTGCGTGCCTGTGTGCGCTCTGCAGGCGCGTGAGAATCGAAGCTCACTTGCGGGTGAGATGGAACGCATGATCGTTCATGGAGTGTGTCATCTGAAGGGCTTTGATCACGAGCGTGGAGTCTCTGCTGCCCGGGTGATGGGTGATCTCGAGCGGGCGTTGAGATCGGAACTGGTTCGCGTGTTCGGACGTCCGACTTGGGCCAATCGGTTGGAGAAAAAATGATGGAATCCGGTATGGTTGGTATGGAGGGGTTCTACCTTGGTTTGGCGGTGATTTTGGGATGTCTTCTGCTGAGCTCCTTTTTCTCGTCAACTGAGACAGCTCTGACTAGCCTGTCAAGCCTCAAAACAAAGCACTTGCAGGAGAAGTCCCGAGGGGCACGAGTCTTGAGCCTGTGGCTGCATCAGCCTCATAGAGTGCTTGCCGCCGTTTTGATCCTCAACAACACAGTCAATATTTTTGCCTCTGTTTATCTTGATCAGCTTCTCACAACCCACTTTGGAGAAGCCTCCATTGGGCTTGTGACCGGCATCATGACGGTGGCAATCGTCCTTTTTGCAGAGATCATTCCAAAAACTCTTGCGAACACCTATGCGGAACGTGTTGCCGTACCGTTCATGTTTGTTTTTCAGGGCTTTTATTGGCTGATTTACCCCGTCACATGGGCCGCAAGCGGGTTTGCGAAACAGTTCTCAAGACTTTTCGGAGTGGGGAGCTCCGAGTCTATTGCCCCGCAGATCACCGAAGAGGAACTTGAGTATCTCATCAACATGGGAGAAGAGGAGGGAGTCATTGAAGGCAACAAGCATGAAATGCTCTCCGGCATCTTTGAACTTGGAGATACAGTGGTGCGTGAAATTATGGTTCCAAGGCCAGACATGTTTGCCTTGGCGCACAACACACCCATTGCTGATGCGGTGAAGACTTTCGAAGAGACGGGGTATTCGCGACTTCCCGTTTATGAAGAGCGCGTTGACAATGTCGTTGGTGTTGTCCACGCAAAAGATGTGCTCTATTTTCTGCGCAAAAATCAAGAGGAAGATGAAAACTACTGGGAGACCACAGTTGCGTCCATTAGCCGCGATGCCATGTTTACCCCAGAAACGAAATCGGTGGACGAGCTCTTCCAAGACATGCGCAGCAACCGTCAGCAGCTTGTGATCGTGATTGATGAATACGGTGGCACAAGCGGCATTGTCACAATGGAAGACATCTTCGAAGAGATTGTTGGAGAGATTCGTGATGAATATGACAATGAGGAAGATGCCATTCGCCCCGCTAAAGTGCATGGTCAGTTCATTGTGGACTCAAAAATTCATGTTGATGACTTTGCCGACTTCTTTGAACTCAATATGAATGACATTCAGGTTGAGGATCAGTCCGACGATTATGACACTCTCGGTGGCTTGATTGTCCACCACTTTGGCGAGGTTCCTCGCATTGGCGACACCGTTGAGATTGCTGGTTTAACCGTGGAGGTGACGGAGTTGAGCCGGCGACGGGTCCGTAGAGTATTGGTCACAACCGCGCCCGGGGCATTGGCTGGGAAGGAAGTGAAAGAACATCAGCAAGGGTCAGCAAACGATGTGGCCGATTCAAAAGAAAGCGAATCTTCAGGAGAAAAGGGAGAAAAGGGCTGACCTGGTGTTTCCTCAGTCTTCGTCGTCTTCGACCTCTTGCATGCCGAGCTCTTCATCGTCTTCATCATCGACATCGTCTTCACTGTCATAGTCATATTCTTCGTCACTAAATGACTCTTCTTCAGACTCATCTTCATAATCTTCGTCGTCATCGTCGAAGTCTTCATCGTCTTCGTCATCGTCGAAGTCTTCATCGTCTTCGTCATCATCGTCGAAGTCGTCTTCATCATCACCGAAGGGGGCCAAGTGAGCTTTGCTTTGTTTTGGGGCGCAGTGGCTTGGCTTGTTTGAAGAGATCAGCATTCCTTCCTCCCATGCTATTCTCCGAAAATCTAAACAGGTTTCTCTGACTTTCGCAAGAGTCATGAAGGGGTGGCTACCGTTCCGTCTTTTCCGTGTGCTGCGTGTCGTCAGTCGATGGGATTCACAGTGAGCCGAGAAGAGTGGGCCGCCAATTTCACAAAAAATGGTTCTGCCAAGAGCTTCTTTCTGCGGGCTTCAAACTCTCTCTGAGCCTCGCTACGCTCGACTTGAGAGATAGATGTGGGTGGCTGCTGGTGGTGCTGGGGTTGACGTTTTTGCGAGTCTGCTTTCAAAGGGTCTTTTTTTTTTGCACGTTGAGAGGTTTTTGTGAGTTCAAAACCTGGAAGCCAGTGAAGGTGGCGTTTTTTACCCCAAGTCTTTCCAAGCACTCCACCATGATGGTGTGATCCGGGCCTGAAATCTCAGAATAGATCTGGTTGCTCGGAATAGACGCCAAAACCACTTTCTGGGAATTGAAGGCATCAAACTGTGCGTGCCTCAATTTTGCACCGAGCCGGAGAGAGCGTTCTCCGAGAGCATGAGTCCATTTCTTGAGAAGGTCCAAATCCACATCGGGGCTGTGCGTGGGTTGTGGTTTTTGTGGTTCAACCGGAGGAGGTTGTGCAGCAGCCATAGCACCCATGCGAGGCGATGAAGAGTTCTGCTGGGAAGAGTTGGGCAGCGGAGTTGTGGTGGGGCTGGACTGCAAACCTGCTAAGAGATCCTCGGTGTTCATCCAATTGGAGCGCTCGATGCAGTCCAGCACGGCGATCTCGGCCCACGGCCGCTGATTGTTGGCCTTCAAAACATCTGAAATGCTTTGTTGGAGCAGGCGAAAGCTCTCCGCTAAGGCTGCCTGAGAAAGGGGAGCAGAGATGGCTTCAATTTCCTGGAGTTCAGAGTCGAGCAATTCATCAAACAAGAGAGATTGTTTTGACTTATCGTTCTTTGCCTCACAAGCATTGAGAACAACGGCGTGACGGAACAGCTCGGCTGTGTCTTGGAGCAAACGAGAGAGGTCAAGCCCCGCTCGATCGGCTTCAGCTAGGGTGTTGAGACAGGTGAGAGAGTCTTTCTTGCAGATGCCTGAAAAAATGCTGCGGGCGAAGTCTCGGTCTTGAAGGCCAAGAGCGCGAGATGTGTCTTCAAGAGAAAGGTGTCCTTCTTGAGCATAGGGGATGGTCTGCTCCAAGAGGCTCAGGGCATCCCGAAAACTTCCACGCCCTTCTCTCGCAACAAGTTTAAGAGCATCGGGATCTGCTTTGAGCTCTCTTTTTTTGAGAACCGAGCCTAAATGATCTGCGAGAACTTGGAGATCGACCTTCCGAAAGGGCAAAATCATGCAACGCGATCTCACAGTCAAAGGCACCTTGTTCACTTCGGTGGTTGCCAGCACAAAAACAACTTGCGGAGGCGGCTCTTCAAGTGTTTTGAGAAGTGCGTTAAAAGCCCCCACGCTGAGCATGTGGACCTCATCAATGATGAAGATCTTGTGCCTTGCTGTTTTTGGGAAAAAGCGGGCAGACTCACGAAGTTCTCTGATTTTGTCTATGCCTGTGTTGGAGGCTCCATCGATTTCAAGAACATCTTCGTGGGAAGAAGCTGTGATGTTGAGGCAATGCTCACAAACTTGACAGGGCTCGGTTGTAGGGCCCTTGTCGCAGCACAATGACTTCGCGAAAATACGGGCTGTTGAAGTTTTTCCTGTGCCGCGGGTGCCTGTGAACAGAAGAGCATGGGGGAGCCTTCCAGACTGGATCAGATCGCCAAGAACCTTGCGGATAGTTTCTTGGCCCACCAGTTCGGTGAGGGATTGGGGTCGGGTTTCGAGCGCAAGCACACGGTAGGGGGAGCTTGGGCTGCTGACGGACTCATTCAAGGCAAACCCCATCCGAAGCGGTCTCACAAATGCGCTCCGCCCACTCTGAGACCGGAGCTCAGCCGACTCCAGCAAAGCGACTGACAACCACGAGGGGTGACCAGAAGGTTGTGCTCACCCATCCAACACTTACCGTTGCTGCCTTCCGGCCCTGGCGGGGTTGGGCATTAAGACGTCAAGCGCCCTCTGGCCACCTCTCCTGGCTGCCATGCTTTACCAGAAGATTCCTATGAAAAGCTTTAACCACTCCCCCTGGGGAAGTCAAACTCTCTTTGGCCCTTATCTTGCGTGCTCCAGAGACCTCTGCCCTGTGTGGAGAACCGCGCTGGATAGTTGTTGAAAAATGAAAGCTTTTTTTGAAATGGTTCCTCTTCGATTTGCTCCCCTCCTGATGATTCTGGGGCTTTTTGTATTGGTCATGTGCGGTCGCCCTAGGGGAGTTGTCCGGGGCCAGAAAAAGACTTCCGCAGAGCATGTGACAGAGGGGTCGTCTGGCCAGCATGAAGACCCTCAAGGGGAAAAGGAAGGAAAGACTCCCAGCCGTGGGGAGGGCCCCTTAGGGGGAAATGCTCACGAAGATCCTCGACCGCCACAGCCAAGGGTGATCACGCTTCAAGCGGCATTTTGTGTCAGCGATGGGAGCTTTGAGAGCATTGTGCCCTTTCAGAACCCCATTCCGGGCAGGTTGCTCATTCCCTCTCTCGTTTCAGAAGTTCAGGGCAATCGGGTGCTTCTCTTCCCAGCATTGGATTACTTTCGCAGCGACCCCGAACTGGAGAGAAACCTTCCAGAAAAGGTGTCTTCAGCCTGTGAGCTTGAGCAAACAGGTCTCCTTGCCCTCCAAAAAATTGACTGATTTTCATAATGTTTGGTTCTTTGCAACCACATCGCTTGTTGCGTCGAAAGGCTTTCTGTAGGCTTGTGTTCTTCCCGAGGAGGTCTCATAAATGTGCAAGGAGTTCAATATGTTACCCTTTATGAGAGCTCTGCTCTGCTTTCTGGCTTTAACCCAGCTGGCTTGGGTGCCAGACGACTTTCAGAAGCCGAGCGAAGCTGCGCTGCGCAAACAACTCAATGAGCTGCAGTTTCGTGTGACTCAGAAAGATGGCACCGAGCGCCCCTTCAAAAACAAATATTTCGATCACAAAGAGCCTGGTATTTATGTGGACGTGGTTTCTGGAGAGCCACTCTTTAGTTCCCTCGACAAGTACGACTCAAAGACCGGCTGGCCCTCTTTCACCCGCCCTCTCGAGAAGGCCCACATTGTTTTGAAGGAAGACAATCATCTGTTTTACTCTCGTACCGAAGTGCGCTCGAAGCATGCAGATTCTCACCTGGGTCATGTCTTTGATGATGGCCCTCAACCCACGGGAAAGCGCTATTGCATCAATTCGGCGGCATTGAGGTTTGTTCCTGCAGCAAAGCTAAAAGAAGAAGGTTACGGCAGATACACGAAGCTTTTTGAAAAACAAGTTGAGAAGAAAGAAGGAGGCTTGAGCGCAATGACATCTGAAAAGGGAAAAGAACCCGGCAACCCAAGTTCCGGTGAGTCGCTCGCAACCTTTGCTGGCGGTTGTTTTTGGTGCGTTGAAGCAGATTTTGACAAAATTGAGGGCGTGAAAAAAACCATCTCAGGCTTCATGGGGGGAGCTGAACAAGACCCGACGTATCGACAAGTTGCTTCTGGTAAAACCTCTCATGCTGAGGTTGTTCAGATCACCTACGATCCTGATGTTGTTGACTACGCAGAACTGCTCCGCGTGTTTTGGAAAAGCATTGACCCCACGGCAAAAGATCGCCAGTTCTGCGATGTGGGCTCTCAATACCGCACAGAGATTTTTTTCCACAATGCAGATCAGGAAAAACTTGCGCGCCGCAGTTTGGAATTGCTTGAAGAATCAAAAAAATTCGCCAAAGTGGCCACTCGCATTTCTCCTGCAGGGAAGTTCTACACAGCTGACGATTCGCATCAAGACTTCTACAAGAAAAACCCAGGACACTACCAACGCTATCGCGTGGGGTGTGGTCGAGATGAGCAACTGAAGAAGCTCTGGGGGGACTCAAAGGGCGTTTTCACAGATCTTTGAGTTTTTTAGTTTGAAGGGCCTCCCAGATCAGCTGAAGAACGCGGTTTTCGCCTACCGAAGAGCTCACCAGGCTAGGGTGTAGGGCACACTCGAAGGGACACCCGGTGGGTTGAATGCCCGCAAGGCCCCACTCTTCGATAAGTTCCTTTGGGCCATAGAAAAGATGGTTTCCGAGGTTCAACACACGCTGCGCTGTTAGCAGGCTGCTTGTTCTGACCGTGGTAGCTCGTGGAAACTGATCATCTCGCCAGCCGTCTGCCGTCCATTTTTTCTCTGAGAATTCGTAGAGGCTCTCGTTGAGGCAGAGAAAAGGGTGTGTGAGCACTTCATCTATATGAACTTGTGTGGTTCTTCTCCCTTTGAGGAGTGGGTGCTTGTGGTGTGCTGCGGTTGCAAAAGGAATTCTTTCCTGGCGCAGTGATTCTGTTCCTTTCGAAGGAGGTGTGCTCACCACTCCCAGGTGGGCACTTCTCTCGTGAACGAGTTCAAGTGTGGCCGCATCTGAGGTTGTGGTGCGAAGGGTAAGCCGGCTTTGCGGGGCAACCCGTGCTGCGGCTTTCACCAACTTTGGCGCCTGACTCCAGATCAAGAACTCTGTTCCCACTGCGCGAATTTCGCCGCCGATTTTGCCTGGGGCTGAAGCTTGATGGAGTGCCGACTCCAGTTGCATGTTCACACTTCGGAGATCGGAGGCGAGCTTGAGGCCAACATCCGTTGGCTCGATGCCCCGACCCTTTCGGAAGAAAAGCAAAGAACCGACTTCATCTTCAATGCGCGAAATGGCCTTACTGATGGAGCCGGCAGACACGGGAATAGACGCGGCCGCCTTTGAGACACTTTTGTGATCAATGGCAGCTATAAAGTATTTAATATCATGTAGTTCCAAAAATACCACCTCTTTCTCAGTTGAGTCTCTAACTCAATCTTTTCTCGAAAAGAAACGTTTATTGAATAAATATTTCTTTATTAGAAAAATAATATTTCGTAACAAAGTTATCAACAAGAAAGATGGATCTTTCTGAAGCAATGAGGATTGATATGACGCTAAGAAACAGAGTGATTGTGCCGGCGATGGCATCCCAGACGGCCTCCGAGTCAGGAATCGCAACCGCGGAGACGCTAGATCATTACGCGCGCCTGGGAGAGTCTGGGGCGTCTGTGGTTTTTGTGGAGTACAGTTTTGTAGATTGGGGTGGAAGAAGCGAGCCCCATCAGCTGGGAATTCATTCAGATGAATGTCTCCCTGGTTTGAGCAAAATTGCAAAGGTTCTGCGAGACTCTGGAGTCACACCTGGGGTTCAGATCACTCATGCGGGTGGTAAGTCAAGTACAGAGCTCACTGGCGGAGCTTTGCTTTCTCCCAGTGGGGTTCGCGTGCCCGCCGTGAACACAACTTTCGAACTCCCGCGCGCGGCAACCAAGGCAGACATTCTCAACCTGCAGAAGAGTTTTGCCGATGCCATTCAGCGGGCTGTAGTGGCGGGATTTGAGTGGGTGGAGCTGCACCTCGCCCATGGATATGGCCTCAACCAATGGCTTTCTCCTCACACCAACCGCAGAACCGATGAGTATGGTGAAAATTCGGAAGGAAGGAGTCGGATCGTAACGGAGATTGTTCGCACGGCGAGACGAAAACACCCCACTCTTCAGATCTCCGTTCGCTTTCCCGGTCAAGACTTCATT
>JANQPW010000339.1 GCA_028285285.1 Silvanigrellales bacterium | reverse complement strand
TGAAGTAGGCGTCGTCACGGTAGTGAGTTTCCGAGATGTAGCCTTCAGAGTACAGGCCCGAATTGTAGTGGTCAGGTGGTGGAATTCCAGGGTTGGCCAACTGCCACTGTTTGCGTTCGAAGAGTCGGCGGCAATGACGAATGCAGGAGAGGTGTCCCGGCATCTGTGTGTTAAAGCCTGCCAATCCACATGCCACTGAGCTCATCCAATTGAAGTGTTTGGGCGACGCATCCCGACAGAGTTTGTATTGGCCGATGTTGAGTGCAGTCGACACTGCCGTGCTGATCAAAGTGTCTTCCACATAGTCGCGTTCGCCAACATGTCCACCCCAGCGACCATAGGTATCTGGGTAATACCCGTCGTCGCCATAGATCGGCTGTCGCGGGAGACCACGTCGAGGTCTTGTGAGAATGAAACACTGGCCAAGCGGGCTTCCGCGAAGGTCGCGCACCCCACTGGGCGGAAAGAGGTTTTGGCTGTTTGTGCCTTGGCGTGCTCCAGAGATGCGATAGCCACCCAAACAACTGCCGTTGAGAAGCCGTATCCGTCTGTTTTGCTGAACCTGCCCCCAGATGACACACCCATCACGGTTGAAGTTCTGATCAAAGCTCTGTCCATTGGGGTTGCAGCGCCCCGGTTGCTCTTCGTAGGCAATGAAGCGGCGATTGTCGAAGTCGATAAACCGCATGTAGTTGTGGGGGTTGGAGCCGGTGTTTTGAGTTTGCTGCGCACGGTCTCCAAACCGATTGCGACCGTCCACTGTCACAAAGGCATTGTCTGTTTGGCGTGCGCTTGGGGCCAGAAGACGCCGGGGGTGTCGACACTCCACCGACATGGGGTTTCTTTCGTCTTCAAGATAAACTTCGACCCCCTCGCCCCAGCTGTTGTCGAGAATCACTTCGAAGTTGTCGTAGGTTGTGTACTGGTTGTGAGCCAGGGTGTCGATTTCGCAGTCGTTCTCGTGGCCGCCAAAACTCACCACCGCAGTGGGGCGGTTGAGACTTTGAGATCCTGTGCTCTCTTGCCCGGGAAGCTTTGGCACGCACGATGACCCAACGAGGGTAATCAGGGCGAGGCGATTGAGTTGCAGCATACGGAACTCCTGATCCAGTGGTCTTGCTTGGGGAGGGCATCGGCTCAATGTGGTGAAGAACTGAGCACCCCATGGGAAACGCTGTCAGAGATCCGCTCGTGCCCAGAAAATTCTGCCGTATACCCCGGCGCTGGTCTTTGCAGGCAGGCGGGGATGTTGATCTCGAGCTGCGCCTCTGCGAGAGTCGTGCGCAGTGAACCGACTTCACAAGGGGGCATTCATGGGTGAGAATCAGTTGTCTTTAGAGATTCAAGGCAAAGAGGCCATTCTTCAAATCAACCGAGAAGAGAAGCTCAATGCCCTCAACGAAAGCTTGCTTCGAGAATTGGGCGATGCGGTTGTCAGCCTTCGTGAACGCACGGCAGCAGGAGAGCTTGCTGTGCTGAGGCTGCGCACTGCGGGGCAGAAGGCTTTTGTTGCGGGGGCTGACATCAAGGCTATGAGCGGGAAAAACTCTGTTCAAGCCAAACAGTTTGCGTCTTTTGGTGCCCAGGTTTTTCAAGATCTGTCTCAGCTTCCACTGATCGTGGTGGCAGAAGTGCAGGGTTTTGCACTCGGGGGAGGTTTTGAACTTGCTCTTGCCGCAGACTTCATTGTTGCAGCCGAGCAGGCTCGCTTCGGCCTCCCAGAGGTGGGTTTGGGGCTTATACCTGGCTTTGGTGGCACACAAAGGTTGTCTCGCCGTTGCGGCTACAGCCGAGCACTTGATCTCACCCTCACAGGTCGGCAGCTCACGGCTCCTGAGGCTGAGTCGTTGGGAATAGTCAATCGTGTTTCTGGGCGAGAAGAATTGCGATCCACGGCAGACGAGCTGGTGGGAGCTCTCTTGAAGCAGGGGCCCCAAGCTCTGCAGGCCGCCAAATTCTGTGTTCAGGCGTCTCTAGAGCTAGAACTGCACCAGGGTTTGCAGCTGGAGTCGCAACTATTTGGTGCTTGTTTCGATAGGCCCGAGTCGCGCGAG
>JANQPW010000333.1 GCA_028285285.1 Silvanigrellales bacterium | reverse complement strand
GTGGACGCTACCCAGTCATTTGGCAAATGCCCTGCAGCTGAATGGACGAGCCCAGGAATTGACTCCTTTTGCCTGTCCGGGCACAAAGTCGGGGCTCTTCCCGGAAGTGCCGCACTTGTTGTGACCCGAGGCAAAAAACTCTCCCCGTTGTTGCATGGTGGAGCTCAAGAACGCAGCCGAAGGGCCGGCACTGAAAACATCCCCGCAATTGTGAGCCTCGGTCTCCGGGCTGAGGAGCTCACGCATGCAGAGCACTGGGAGTGGGTGGAACAAACCCGGCAACAAACTCTCCAGCTGGAAAGAGACCTCAGGGAGCTGATGCCGGAGCACGGTGCCACACTTCTTTCTCATGCAGAGAAAAGTCAGGGCCTTGCCAACACCTTGCACTTTTTGCTCAACCCAGAGACCACAGGTTTTTTTGCCGATGATCTCCTCATTGAACTCGACCTTCGCGGCATAGCAGCAAGCTCCGGTTCTGCCTGCAGCAGCGGGAGCAATCGCCCCTCTGAGGTGGTTCTCGCACATGGGTTTTCCGAAACTGAGGCTCTCAACGCCGTGCGCTTGTCTTTTGGGCCCGGCTGGAGCCCCAAGGGTCTCCAGGATCTCCGGCAATGTTTCCGGGAGTTTTTCGGGAAAAACGAGCGTTGAGATGCACCAGACTCCTTGCTTCTCTCCTTGCAAATTGCTGCAGCAATGAATACGAAGAACGCAGGTTGTGTCAGCATTGCGGTTTTAAGAACAATGGTTTTTGGGGGGTGATTTGTGGAAAGCGAGTTGCTGGTTTTTTCGGGAAATGCCAATCGAAAGCTTGCCGAACGCATCTGCAAATACCTCGACGTGCCTCTGGGCTCAGCCATGATCGGTCGCTTTTCTGATGGTGAAACGCGGGTAGAAATTGACAGCAATGTGCGGGGTCGTGACGTGTTTTTGATCCAGCCCACCTGTGCCCCTGCAAACGAGCACATCATGGAGCTTCTCATGATGATCGATGCTCTGAAGCGGGCCAGCGCTCAGCGCGTGACAGCAGTTGTGCCCTATTACGGCTATGGCCGCCAAGAACGAAAGAGCGCTCCGCGCACCCCTATCTCAGCGAAACTCTTTGCAAACCTGCTAGAAAGTGCGGGAGCCCACCGAGTGCTCACCCTCGAGCTCCACACAGGTGCTATCCAGGGCTTCTTCAACATTCCTGTGGACCACCTCTTCAGCAAACCGGTTTTTTGTGAGAACCTCTTGAAGCTGAACATTGAAGACCCCATTGTGGTTTCTCCCGACGCGGGTGGCGTGGAGCGCGCTCGGGCTGTTGCCAAGGTGCTCGAATGTGGGCTTGCCATCGTCGACAAACGACGTGACAAACCCGGGGTCTCAAAAGTCATGAACCTCATTGGCGATGTGAAAGACAAGACCGCCATTTTGATTGATGACATCTGTGACACGGCGGGATCCCTCTCACAGGCCGCAGCCACACTCAAAGAAAATGGAGCAAAAAGCGTGGTGGCCGCTGTCACACACCCCGTGCTTTCGGGTCCAGCCATTGAGCGGCTCAATGCAAGCCCCATTGAAAAACTGTACGTCACCGACACCATTCCCCTGGGAGACAAGGCTTCTCTCACAGAGAAAATTGAGACTCTCACTGTCGCCGAACTGCTTGGAAAGGCGATTCGGCGCATTCACAATGCCGACTCCATCAGCTCGCTTTTCATTTGACACATCAGCACTTTCTGCCTTCATAAAAAGAATCTGCTCTTTCCAAAAGTGGATCCTTCAGAATCTTTACCGCTCGAGACGCTTGACAAAATTGGCTGGCTGGCTAGTTTGCACCAAGAAGTTCTTTGATTTCAATGAATCTAAGGACGGATTCGCTGGTTTGTTCGCAGAATAGGGAGTGCCTCATGAGTCCAAAAACCCCATTTCACACCTCAAGCCTCGCCGCAGCTGTGCTGTGCAGCACCACAGCTTTTGCATTTGTGGGCCCCAGCGAATTTGCTGATTCTCACGCAGGAGGACCGCAGGAATCCGTTCAGAGCACACGTTCACCCCTCTCGCGAAAAGTGATCCAGGTGGAAACTCAAGATGTGAGCTCCAGCCTCTTGCGAAACCAGGGGTCCCGAACGGCAGGTGTTCAATGGGTGGAGCGCCGGGTTGACTCGGTTGATGGTTCCACAGTTTTAGTGCGAGGTGATCTGGGCTTGAGCTTGGCGGAAGTGAAGCTCCCTCAGCGGTGGGGTCAGAGCCACGGAAGCGTCTGGACAGCTTTGAGTTCCGTCAAAAGCGAGGCCGAGCGCAATCGCTTGGCCCAAGCAATTGCTGAAGCACTGACGCAAAAAATCGCTCAAAACCCAGAACTCCGACTTGAGGCAGGAACTCTTCAGCTCAATGCAAAACGCAGTTTCGTCGGCGAAGCCTTCACGAGCCTCTCCTTCGACTTGATCGTTGCGGGGCGCAAAGTTCATGGGGCCGAGATGACAGCCCGCTTCCGCGAAGGAAAATGGGTGTCGTGGACGAGCGAAAGTTTCGGCGCAGCGACAGGCACAGCTGAAGTTTTGGCCACCACGCGCAAAGTTGACCTGGAGCGGATGGTGAGTGACTTCTTTGGGCAAAGCCTCCAAGGCCGCTCGAAAACCCAGGCGATTTGGATGCCCCAGGTGAGGGCAGACGGAAATGGCTATGAACTGATCCCCAGCCGCCAAGTCGAGATCACAGACACGGAAGGACTGGTCCACACCCTCACGGTCTCCGAATCAACCGGTGAGCTCTTGGAATTCTACCCTCATCAGTTCAACTACAGCGGTCAGATCACCGGAACCTACTACAGTCGCCACCCACTGAGTGCCACTCAAACATCGGGCATGCCCTTCGTTTCCGTGAAGTCGGGCGGCCGTTTCCGCCGCCAAACCCACACTGCCGATGAAGATGGAAACCTGTCCGTGCCCCAGGCCGACGAGGTGGCCATCACTCTCACTTCGCCCATTGTCTCGGTTTCAAACTCAGGTGGCGCAAACACTCAGGTGACCACAGCTGGTGACCTGTACCTCGACCCTGAAGAGAACACAACCTACGCCGAAACAACGGTTTTCTTCCACACAACAGTCATTCACCAGTTTGTGGAAGAAATCATAGGTGATCAAACACCGTGGCTAGAGAAGCAAATCAAAGCCAACGTCAACATCAGCAATGCTTGCAATGCTTTCTTTCGTGGCAACACCATCAACTTCTTCCAGGCCGGCACACGTGTGGGCCGCGACGGGGTCGAACGCACCTGCAACAACACCGGTGAAATTGCCGATGTGGTCTACCACGAATGGGGACACGCTCTTGATGCCAACACGGGTGGCATTGCAGATGGAGCTTTTTCGGAAGGAATTGGTGATATTGTTTCGATGCTCATCACCAACTCTCCGGAAGTGGGACCTCACTTCATGGTCGACGGATCGCCAGTGCGCAATCTCGACGGTGAATACCAGTACCCACCTGGCCCCGACGAGCGCGAAGTTCACAAAGAGGGCCGCATTATTGGAGCAACCTGGTACCACATGACACAAGATCTCATTGCAAAATACGGCATGGATGTGGGTCGCGAAACAGCACGAAGATGGTTCTTGCCGAGCCTCTTTTCAGCCAGTCGGTACACGCAGCAGTATGATGTGATCGTTGCCTTGGACGCTGAGGAAAACGGCGAGAACGGGCCAAACTTCTGCCTCATCAATGGCGCCTTTGCCCGCCATGGTCTTGCCCAGAAAGACGCGAGCTGCCGCTAAGTCCGGCATTGACTTTGGCAACAAAGAGGGGCGTGAGCAACAGGAGTTGGTCACGCCCCTCTTTGCGATTGCCCAATTGAGTTTTCAGCTCAAATTAGGCGCCGTAGTTCCACTCAACAATGAAAGCCTTGCTGCGATCTTGAGAGATCACCAGCACCACACCCTCATCTACGTTGAGACCTGGCCAGTCCGCAGAAAACTCAATACGATCTTCACCAGCCTGCTCAACCACATAGGTCGCCACTTCGCTCATGGCCTGGCCCAACCCAGTATCGGGAGCTGCAAACTGGCCAATTTCTTCAATGCCAAAGTGATCTTCA
>JANQPW010000320.1 GCA_028285285.1 Silvanigrellales bacterium | reverse complement strand
TTTGGGAAACAGGCGGGGATCTATCGCAAGCAGCAGAAGCACATTGTTTCTTCGAGCCGCCTCTCCCAGCATGTCACAGACATCACGGAACAGCGGCGCCAGAAAACAGTCTTGTGGATCAAGTCTGAATTGTTGAGCTTCAATTTTTGAGTAGTCGAGAAAGTTGTCAATGAGTTCTTTGAGATGTGCGCCCGATTTGTGCAGAAGGGTTGTGTAGTGACGTTGGTCGCCACGGAGTTCGGTGTGATCCAAGAGTTGGGCCATACCTAAAATCCCGTTGAGAGGTGTGCGAATTTCATGGGTCATGGTTGCAAGGAACTGGCTCATCTGGCGGGCTGCTCGTTCCGCTTTTTCCTGGGCATGTGCCTTTTGTTCGAGGAGCACTTTCATGCTGCTGTCGAGTTCCTGCTGGTGGCGACACATACGCAGGCGTGGCAAAACAGCGGCAAACAGTTGGTCGGCCTGGATGGGCTTGACCAGGTAGTCGTCGGCTCCAGAGGCTTTTGCGTTGCGTCGGTTCACGTCTCGACTGTCCCCGCTCAAGAACACAATGGGAATGAGGCTGTGACGACGGTGCTGGCGCAGCACTCTCGCGACTTCGAGCCCACCCACGTCGGGCATGTGGACATCCAGAACGATGAGATCTGGCTGGAACTCGTCACAGGCTTTGAGGGCATGTTTGGCCTGCGTTTGAGTCTGCACCTCAAGACCATGCAATTGGAGCTCCGTAGCAAAGTACTCGCCCAGAAGAGGATCGTCATCCACAATCAAAATACGGTAGGGCTCAGCCTCCGAAATGCGTCCCAGCTCGCTCAAGGTCGCGCGCAGTTGGGCCTCGTCGATGGGTGTTTGCAGCACATCGCTCACTCCCAACTGGGAAAGCTCCAACGACTCTGAAAAGCTCAGACTTTTGCACAACAGCACAAAACTTCCTTCCGGTGAGAGCAGGGTGGCCAAATCTTTGGCCTGTGATCGCAGAAGGGAGCTCTTGGTGGGTGTGCGTTGATCCCAAATAACAAAGTTGAGTTGGGGTGCGGCACCGAGATCGGAGCTGGCATGGGGGTGGTCGCGAACCAGCACTGAGGTGTGGTTGTTGCCAAGGAGATCACAGAGGTGTTCTCGCAACTTGCTGTCGGAGGTGATGATGAGGCCTGATGATCTTTGTTCAGAGACAAGCTTTGCGGTGCATTCCAGAGGGGTTTGAGCTTTTGCGAGCGGTGTTTGCGGTGGTGAAGATGACAGGAAGGGTGCCGTGAGTGCTGCTTGGAGTCGCTCGTGCGCCTCGCGCAGATGAACGGGGTCGGGCACCTCGGTGAGCGCGCTTTCCATCTGTTGAGCTGTGGAGCTGATGTGGGGGTGGCCAAAGGTTGCCCCTGCTCCTGCCAGTTTATGAACAAGGGCTTGCAGGCTCCCCAGGTTTTCCGGCGTTGGTTTGTCCATGCAGACCTCAAACAGGTCCTGCAGTTCTGCGGATTTCTGCGGCAGACTCTCGTGAAAGTGTTGCTGGAGACGCCGCAACTTGGTCCGGGCGTCAGGCTGCTGCATGGTGCTTCTGCCACAGAGTCGAGAGTTCTTGAGCTAAATTCAGCGGGTCGAAGGGCTTTGTGATGGTTCCCAGACAGCCGAGCGTTTCGTAAGACTGGCGTTCCTTTTGCAAAACCTTGGCTGTCATGAAGACCACCGGTGAAAGTGCTGGGCCATATCGCTCTTTGAGGCGTGCAAGCAGTTCTGGACCGGTTTGGCCTGGCATCATCACGTCCATGAGAATGAGATCGGGCATGGATCGATCGAGCGCCGCTATGGCCGCGTCTGCCGTTCCGCAGGAGGTGACTTGGAGCCCGCCCAGGTCTTCAAGTGCCAGGCGGGTGACCGTTCGTATGTCTTCTTCGTCTTCCACATGCACGATGGTTTGAAGTTTTTTTTCTGTTGCATTTGTCACAGCTCACTCGCTTCCGAGCTTCAACATCTTTGCGGCTCCGCCGGAGTAAGGCTGGGTTTCAATAGGCTCTTTTGTTACCAGAGAGATTTTTCGCACAACTTCTGATATGCGGTTGAGGGCGCCGTCGATCTTATCCAGCTCCGGGCTCGAACCCATGCGGTTTCGCATGACGCGCACATAGCCCAGCGCAATTGCAAGGGGATTGTTCAGTTCGTGATGGTAAGTGATGATCATGGCTGAAAGGGCCTCAGATTCGTTGGCGCGAAGAGATTCCAGGTGGAGATGCCTGAGTTGAGTCTGGGTGCGGATGCGAGCGGCCATGATTTCGGCGTTCGCTGGTTTTGTGATGTAGTCGTTGGCGCCATGCTGGAGGGTTTCCACAACCGCCTCGGTGT
>JANQPW010000314.1 GCA_028285285.1 Silvanigrellales bacterium | reverse complement strand
AACCACATCCTTGCTAAGGATGCGAAGGGGCAACCCTTCCGAGGGTTCGAATCCCTCTCGCTCCGCCACCATCTCCTCCGCGGCTAAAAAGTCGCGCTGTGTTTGAGAGAAAAGCCGGAAAGATGGTTTCTTTCCGGCTTTTTTGTTTGTTTGTTGCAGGAGAATCACATGAGCCGTGCCGTTTACGTTCCTTTTTTGGTTTTGACACCTCTCTGGGTTGGTTTGGCGCTCGTGGGATGCTTTAAGTCTGGAAATGAAGTGCGACAGGTCGAAGAGCGAAGAGACAACCTTCCGACTTTAACGCGCGATCATTTTGCGGTTGGCGCCGTAAAAGTTTCTGGCCAAACCCGTTGCATAGGCTTCTTTTCTTCCCAGAGCGAGGTCACCACAGCCAGGGGATGTGTGGCCACCGCTTCAGCAGATCAGGTGACCGTTTCTTTTTCAAATCAGGCAATTGAAGTGACTGAAATTAAAGCTCTTAGCGATGCGATTGTGGTGTTGACTGTGGCAGGTTCCGACCGAACGAGGAGTGTGCTGGAACTAGCTCGGATTGAGGCAGGGGCCCCTCTCTTTGTTTTGTCGCGTGACTACTCCTCAGAAGAAGGAATGGGTCAGGCCCTGAGACCAGGAGCAACTCTTGTGCAGGCTGGTGGAGGGCTGCTTCACTACAAGGCGAACCTGCAAAAGGGAAGTGCGGGCTCACCGCTGATCCAGTCAGGAAAGGTTGTCGGCATTCATTTGGGTCAGCGGAGCTCTGGTGGAAATAGGGTCGGGGTCGAGCTCAGTTTTAATGGCACTTTGCCCTCAGACCTGAAATTGGAGTTGTGGTGAGCACCGATCAGGAGTTTATGGCTCAGGCCCTTGTTTGCGCGCGAGAAGCAGCTGCAAAGGGCGAGGTGCCTGTGGGAGCCGTTGTGGTGTGCGATGGAAAAGTGATTGCGCAGGCTGCCAACGCTAAGGAGTCTCTGAATGACCCCAGTGCTCATGCTGAAGTTTTGGCCCTTCGTGCCGCGGCGGCAAAACTGCAACGGTGGCGTTTAACCGGCTGCACCCTTTATTCCACTCTTGAGCCCTGCGTGATGTGCGCGGGTGCGTGTGTGCAGGCGCGTGTCGATCGCGTTGTTTTTGGTGCGGCCGATCCTAAGTTTGGTGGCGTTGAGAGCCTCTACTCAATTCTTGACGACAAACGGGCCAACCATAGGTGTGAATTTGAAGGCGGCGTCTGTCGGTTGGAGGCAGCTGAGCTTTTGCGATCTTTTTTTCAGAAGAGGCGTCGTGAGTCTGGGTCAACTTGAGGTGCGAACCCTCAGCCCGCGCTGAGCAATTTTCACTTTGAGGTGCTCATAGCCAGCGTCTTTCACAGCCGAAAGGAAGTTTGGGTGTTGGTGCAAGGGCGATTCAAACACGGCCAAGGCCATTCCCCCTTCAGCCGCACCGCACACTTTAACACCCATGGCACCATTGAGTTTGGCGATCCTCTCTATGTGGTCAAGTGAGGGTGTCGAGAGCTCAGGAACGGTTTTTTTTCGCAGCATCCAGTCCCGTGTGATGCAGTTGGCAGCCTCGAGAAAGTCTTCTTCTTGGAAGGATTTCTCCAGTGAGGCAGCATTTTGAGACAGTTCGACAAAGAGACCTCGTATTTGCGGGTCACCTTCAAGAAAGCGCTTCACCGTTCTCCAGTTGGCTCCTCCCGAATGGTGGGTTTCGGGAGCTAAAACCAAGACAGTGTTTTTCTCGAGCCATTCGGAGCAAGTCTCTGAAAAGGTGCGGCGTGTTGTGTGGTGTGAGCCAAAGCGAAAAGAAGAGACCCCACCAAACGCTGCGGCTAAATGATCTTGGCTTCCCGCCAGGCCCCCAAGAAGACCAGCTTCGAGATTGCAGGCGTGGTGGCACAGTTCAAAGAGTTCTGGCTCGGAAAGGGCTGGCGTCACAGGTTGGGTTATGTGGTGATGCAGCGCGCCAAGAAGGCTCACAAAGAGGGAGCTTGAGCCTCCTAGGCCGGATCCTCTTGGAACCTCGGAGCGTGTTGTGATTTGCCAGTGGCGACCCGTAGTGCCAGCAGATGCTTCTTTGAAGCCAGCCCAAGCTTGTGCCACGAGCGGGAAGGACTGATGGAACGGTTCGAGCTCTTGAGGCAGGCAAAATGTGTTGTGTTCTCGTCCATCATCGATTCCAAGCTTGCATGCCGGCTCGGGCGAGGGGAAAGAAGCGACCTCTGCGGATGTGAACAGTTCCACTGCTGCGTTGATTGTTCGGGGCTGCGGGAGGGCTTGTGCGCACAGTGACTGGAGCACATGGGGAACAGGCCAGAGATCCAAGGTTCCGCCGGCAAGGTCTACGCGAGTGGGGGCACTGGCTGAAACCTTGGGCCATTCGGAGCTTGAAGTCTGTGGTTGAGGCTCTCTTGTCATCTGCGAAACCCCCTTGCAAAAATTGCCATTGCCCACTCATTTACGTAATACTAGACCTAAATTTTGACTTTGTGAAAAATTCAGAATGTTGAGGGGGCGGCTCAGATGACTCTAGCGGGAATTGTGCTGGCGGCTGGACAGGGCACCCGGATGAAATCGACTTTGCCGAAAGTTGCACACGACATCTTGGGAAAACAAATGATTTTGTGGCCTCTCGATGCACTCAGAAGGGCTGGGGTGAGCCAGATCGCCGTTGTGATTTCTCCGCTTCATGATGTGGTTGCCCAGTGTGTGAAAAACTATTCGGCAGAGCAGCAGCTTCCCATTTGCTGTGCTTACCAGGAGGTTGCACGCGGCACAGGAGATGCCGCTCGTGTGGGTTTGGCAGGTCTGAAAGCGAGTGGTTTGCCGCCTCCCGAAAGTTTTTTGGTCACCGTGGGAGACACGCCTTTGGTGACAACTCAAACGTTCTCAGACTTTTTTGCGTTTCATAAAAAATCGGAGAATGCTGTCTCCATTCTTGGGTTTGAGGCTGCTAATCCTTTTGGTTATGGACGTATTTTGCAAGATGCGTCGGGAGAGTTTTTGAGCATTCGAGAGCAGAAAGACTGCACCGAAGAAGAAGCCCGCGTGCGTCTTTGCAACTCAGGGATCATGTGTGTTGCGTTCTCTGAGGCTGAAGGTCTTCTTGCGGATCTCACAACAGACAACAGAGCCCAGGAATACTATCTGACTGAGGTCCCCGCTTTGGCTCGCAAACGCGGTCTGAAGGTGGGGGTGAGTTGCAGCACGTCGGAAGACGAGCTTCGAGGTGTCAATACCCAAGAACAGTTGGCCGAGGTCACTGCTATTTTGCAGCGGAAACTGCAAGAACAGTCAAAGTGACCCAACGAAACAAAGGAAAAAGACATGTGTGGAGTGATTGGCTATGTTGGAGAGGCCCAAGACGCAGATTTTCTCTTTGATGGCCTAAAAAGACTTGAGTATCGTGGCTATGATTCTGCTGGGGTTGCCATGATCGCGGATGGTGAAGTCTATGTGCAACGCGCCGAAGGCAAACTGAAAAACCTGAAGGCAAAGCTGCGCCACATGCCAGAGTCGGCGTTTGTGGGCATGGGCCACACTCGGTGGGCCACTCATGGGAAACCCACCGAGCTCAATGCACACCCCCACACTTCTCGTAAGATCGTGGTTCTCCACAACGGCATCGTTGAGAACTTTCGATCTATCCGCGAGCAGGTCACTGGATTCGGCTACGCATTTCAAAGTGAAACGGACACAGAGGCCGCGGCTCATTTGCTCGACCATCTTTTTCAGCAGCAAGACTCTCAAAAACCTGCGGCCGACAGAATGGAAAAAGCCATTCAGCTTTTGATGAAGGAATTGGAAGGTTCCTATGCTTTCGGCATTCTTTGCTTAGAAGATCCCTCAGTGTTGTTTGTGGTCAAGATGGGTTCCCCTGTTGTGTTGGGCCGCAAAGGCAACTTGAGTTTAATGGCTTCGGGAATGACAGCTTTGGTCGAGCACACCCAAGACCTTCTGATGATGGAAGACAAGGAGTATGCCTTGCTTCGGGCAGAGGGAATCTCCTTGTATCAAGCCGATGGCACTCCTGTAGACCGGCCCTTTAAGAGGGTGCCGTGGACCTCGGCCATGATTGAGAAGGGTGGCTTCAAGCATTTCATGCTGAAGGAAATTCACGATCAGCCCACTTCTTTGGGTGAAACTCTGACGGGAAGGGTCGATCGCAACACTGGGTTGCTGAGTCTCGAAGAGTTGGGAATTCAGGGGCTCGACCTCAAAGAGATTGAGAACATACACATTATTGCTTGCGGAACCAGTTTTTATGCCGGCATGCTGGCTCGGTACGCCATGGAAGAAGCTTTGGGTCTTCCCGTAATGGTGGAGCTTGCAAGCGAGTATCGCTACAAAACCAACACCTGCTCATCAGCGTCCTTGGCCATAGCTATTTCCCAGAGTGGTGAGACCGCAGACACACTTCAAGCGATCAAATTAGCGAAAGAGAGAGGTGCTCAATGTCTGGCGTTGGTGAACGTGCCGGGAAGTAGCATTGGCCACGTTTGTGCGGCCGAGTCGCTCATGCGCGCTGGCCCAGAGATTGGTGTGGCTTCAACCAAAGCCTTTACGGCACAAGTGCTTTCTCTCATGCTCATTTCTCTTGCCACTGCGCAGCAAACACAGCGAATGACCGCTGCGGAAATTTTGGCAAAAACAGACGCTTTGTTTCGGGTTCCTCGGTACGTTGAGTCCTTCCTCACTCAAACTGAGTCATTGGAATCCATTGCCAACAAATACAAAAACAACACAAGCATCTTGTTTATTGGACGGGGTCCTCATTATCCCGTCGCACTTGAAGGCGCCCTCAAGTTGAAAGAACTTTCCTATATTCATGCTGAGGGGTATGCAGCCGGTGAGCTGAAGCACGGCCCCATAGCGCTGGTCGACGAAAACATGGTTGTGGTCTGCATATGTCCTCGTGATGCGTATAGAGACAAAACGCTCTCCAATATCGAAGAGATTCGTTCTCGGGGTGGAAAAATCATTTCCATTGGCACGGTGGGAGACACTGAGCTGAAGTCGATTTCTGATGAAATGATTGAGATTCCAGAGGTTGAGGCTTGGGTTGTGCCCTTTTTGACAACCCTTCCGGCTCAACTTTTTGCTTATTGGGTCGCTGTTCACAAGGGTACCGACGTGGATCAGCCACGTAACCTTGCGAAGAGTGTCACAGTTGAGTGATCGCGGGCGGCAAGCCTCTCCCAGCCATGATGGTGTATCTTTGTTAGTTTAGAGGCTATCCAATGTCGATGAGAGCCAAGGCGGCGCATGAGAGCAACGAGACTGATTCTGGCGATGGGATTCATAGGCCTCGCAGCTGTTTCGGTTCTGCTTTGGTGGACAGACCCTGTCATGGTTCGGTTGCGACAGGGTATGAAGTCGGCTCGCATTCCTTCCACCACAACGACCCGATATGTCACTCCGCGTTACGATGGGGCTGTTTTTCGGGCATTTAAACAGCTCCATCGTGTGGTTGATCAGCACTATGTGGTTCCAGACCGGCTTGAGGCGGAGGCTCTTTTTGAAGAATCCTTTTTGAAGCTCAAGACCTTCGTTGAAGGGTTGGATTGGAAACATGTGCCAGATCCGGAGGTCGGAACACCTCCACCTTCTTCCATACGCACAGTGACCCCAGGAAGTTATCTTTTTTCAATTCCCGGCCAAAGTCTCATCTACCGGGCCGTAGAAACGGAGAATGTCTTTCAAGAAGGGGAATTGGCGGCTGCCCTCCTCCAGTGGCTTGAAGACCTGAAGATCAAGCCAGCCGGGGAGATTTTTGGGATGTTCACCAACGAATATTTGCATGGCTTAGACCCACACAGCTCTTTTCTCAATGAAAAGGAGTATGCAGAGCTGAAAGGTGGTACCAGAGGGCAGTTCGGTGGTGTCGGAGTTGTGATCAACGACTTCCACGGAATGCCCTTTGTGCGTGAGATTGTTCCCAACTCACCGGCACATCTCGCCGGTGTGGAGCCCAATGACATCCTGATTCGTGTGGGTGACACCCGAGTGAACTTCAATAGTATTGACGATGTTTTGGCGACGATCAGGAGCGAGACTCAGGGTGGCCCTCTTCCCGTTTGGCTGTTTCGTCCTCGTTCTCGTCGGGTTCTCAAAACGCTGTTTTCACGCGAAGAGATCCCAACGCACTCTGTTGAAAAACGTCACATCCCGAGCCACCCCAACATTCTTCATCTCAAGGTGACTGGTTTTTCAAGTCGAACTTCTCAAGAAATATATGATGCTTACATCAAGGCTCTGAGTGAATCACAAGGAGCGCTCCGCGCGTTGATCCTCGATCTCAGAGGGAATCCGGGTGGTCTTTTGGATCAAGCGGTCCAGGTGAGCGATCTCTTTCTTTCTCGCGGAAAAATTGTGGTGACAAAGTCGAGGTATGATACGCAAAACGAGAATGCTACCGAGAGCCGTTTGGTGAACTTACCGGTCGTTGTGTTGATCAACTCAAGCTCTGCAAGTGCAAGCGAGATTGTTGCCGGTGCTCTTAAAGACTCTGGACGTGCCCTTGTGATCGGGGAGCGATCTTTTGGCAAGGGAAGTGTGCAGAGCCTCTTCGAGCTGCCGGGGTTCGGCGCCTTGAAGTTAACCATTGCCCACTACTTCACTCCGGTTGGTATGAGCATTCAAAACACAGGAATTTCGCCTCATATTGAGGTCAGGCTTGCTCAACTGAAAGAAGGAGAAATGTGGATCGCAGGGAGCAGCGAGCATCGGCGTGAAGAAGACTTGTTGCATCACCTCGACAATCCTATTGGGGGAGGGGCAGTGAGCCCGGCTCGTTTTTTTGAAGGTGACCCCAAGAGTTGGTTCTGGGCCCTCAATTCCGACGATCTTTCAAGGATGAATGCGTTGGGGCCCCTGAGTTTTTCCTATCCAAGCAATGAAAACAGTGATCAACTGAGCCGTAGAGAAGAAGATCCTTATATTCGAGTGGCACTCTCAACTCTCGATCGACTCGCTGACTCGCCCGATAGCTTCTGGAAAATTTCGACTCGGTTTCAAGAGGTTCTGAGTGAGGTCAGAGAAGATGAGAATTTGCGCATTGCGTCGGCCCTCGAAGAAAAGGGCAATGGACCCGCTGCGCGTTTTTTTTCTGAGTCTGAGTCTCAACTTGTGCAGGTTCCCCTGCCAGAGGTTCAATTGACTTGGAGCTCGTCGGGCGAGTTGGTGGTGGCGAGCAAAGATCTTGCCCAGCTTCGACGTGTGTTGCCAGACGGCTTTTTGCTGGGATTTGTTTTGACCGGAGAGACAGAGAAGCCAAGTGTCTGGCAGTTTGTGAAAACCAACGCGTTACGGGAACGCGGAAATGTGTGGCGTATCCCTTCTCCGCGATTGTTTTGGTCTCTTTGGACCTCGACCCAAACTCCGAGCAGGCAGGTGGAGGTTTTCATCAAAACTCACTCTAGCGCAGCAGGTCGGCTTTTGGGTCGGGTTGATGTGAGTGGGCTTGATTGGCCGCGCGCAAAACCTCTCGAGCAGGTTAAAGTCACTGTTGTGGAACACACTGGCAGAGCCGACTCAGCCGAGCGGCGTTTTCGAGTGGTTGCTGAATACCAGGTGCCCGATGGATCCGCGGGGGGCTGCGAGGTGATTGTTGCTGGCTTCACAGATCGAAACATCACGATAAGACCGCTTCATTCGAGTGGGGTGAGTGCCGACCGTTGCCGCACTGCCGCGCTCGAAGTCTCCTACAAGCGCGGCAGCCTTCCTCAGGCCAAGCCTTTTGATGGGGTGATTGGACTTTTGCTGCGCAATCGCTTGGGGAGCATTGTGGGTCGCACGTCGCTTGCGGAGATCGTGGGTGGTCGGCTCCGAGCCTCAGCTGAAGTTCCTTAAGAAGATCAAGCTATCCCAAGTCGTTTTTCGGGTGTACCCAAATCTTTGTTGAAGATTGTCAAAAGTGGCCTCGCACAAGGCTTTGGTCTCTTCATTGAGTTTCTCGTAGTCGTCAGATCCGTGAGTGAGCATGCCGTCGAGAATGGACTGAATGAGCTCCTTCTTGCCTTCGTAGATCCGGCTTGAGATCGTGCTGAGTTCGGCTTTAAAAACCTTGGGCAGGTCCAACTCAGATTCTGGGTTTTCGACCTTCCAACTGGCCACTCGCGAAACAAAACGTTCGCGATGATCTTTGTGGTCTTTGTCGATACCGAGCAGCTTTTCCATGTCCTCCATGACTTGTTGGCTCGGTTCTTCGTGTTTTCCGGTGATGGGGTTCTCGACTTTTTCGTGTTTCAGGGCAGCGACAATGTGGTTCAGATAGCGACTGAAAGCTTCGAGATACTGGGTTTCATCAAAAAGGTTGAGAGCCGCAAGAAATTCCCGATGAAACAGCTCTCCATACTGACGTTTAACGAACTTCAAAAACTCACCCACATCATGGTAGTGCCCCCGGGTTTCAAACTGGAGGTAGTCGTAAACAGAGCGGTCTTTGATAAGCTTTTCGATTTCATCGAACACGGCTATTGCCGAAACACTGTCACATTTGGTGTTTTGTGAAGCAAAGTAAAGAAGCATTTTCATTTCGCGAGGGCTCGCTCCAAACCGTCCCTCGTAGGCCACGGTGCTTTGGCACTCCTTCATGATTTGGCCGCGAATCTTGGCAAGGGTTTTCTTCTCGTCGTCTGAAAACTTCTCCGACAGTTCGGTGCAGTCGTAGAGTGCTAGCTTTTCAAAGGGATCGAGTTTTGAAATCAGCCCCCGCACGCTGAAATCATAGCTCTCGGGGTCGGGTTGGCGCAGTCGTGTGAGCACGGCCCAACGTGCCAGTAAGCTCATGCAGTGAGGTCCAATGGGTTTATTGTTTTCAATGATCTTGGCATCTTCTTGATAGATCAGCTCTTCTTGTTTTGACTTCAGAAGATAGGGCACTCGAACAAGTTCAATACGCCCTTTGAAGGAAGGCCAGTCGGGGCTCGCTTTAAAGGCGTCGAGGTGTTTCTCGTTGGAGCTGGCTAGCATCAGCATGTCGAGCGTGGCAATTCCCGAGGCAAGATTGATCTGCATCTTTTCAATGGTGGTGAGAAGGTACTTAAACGCTTCAACTGGACGCTTGAGCAGATCGGAAAACTCGATGTAACCGCGATTAGCGTCAATCAACTCACCGGTTGGCTCAAAGATCCGAATGTTTTGCAACACCGGTGGAAGGTTTTGGTAGCTTTTTTCCATGGTGAGTTGTCTGTCTTGGGCATCAATGTTCATTTGGGGTTCGACTGTGGCAATTCCGGTGCGGTATCGAGAGCTCAAGGTGAATCGCTCCACCTGCACGTGTTTGAACACCAGTTCAAGGTCACCTTTGTAGGCCACACTGAGAGCATCGAAGATTTTCTTTGACTTTGAACTGAGTGCACCCAAGTAGAGATTGGCCGGAATGTCTTCCTCTCTTGGCGCCTTGCCGTGTTTCTTCTCAAAGGCTTTTCGGTAGAGGTTAACCCGCTCTTCTGGGCTCAAAAGAAACAGGGGGTTCTCTTTGAATTCACTCACAATGCGACACATGGTGTCTTCTTCGCTGATGTGAGCGAAGCTGCTCATTGCTGCGCGTTTCTGGTCGGCTCCCCCAAAACCAATGCGGGTGTTCGCAGCGCCGGTTTGTGCAAGGTCGGGATCGATCTTGTCGCTGGGAAAGATCCAGTTGAATCGGTAGATCGCTCCTTCGGTCGTTTTTGAGTATTCTTCGAGTGCGGCACCCAATGTTTCGATCGTTGAAGACTTGCTGGAACCGTTGGGGCCATGCAGCATAATGAGTTTGTCAACTTTTCCCTGCCGCGAAAACTGCTCGATCACTTGATAGATCTGCTCGTGGGCGTTTTCCTGGCCCACGATCGCCGGTCTGTAGCGAAATCGTTGCTCGGAAAAGAGGCGAAATCTCCGTGTGGCTTCACCATTTTTTTGCGTTTCTGCAGACTCTTCGATTCCAAAGTAGTGGATCATGTCCCAGAAATAGGCTGCTGAGTTTCGGCTCAGATTTTCCGGGTTTTCGATGAAGGTGTCGAGAAACTCGGAGAAGGACAAAATGTAGTTTTCATCGCGAAAAATCGACTGCGACCTTCCACTGATCTGCACGAGGAGATCCTTTGAGTTCAGACTCTCAGATGGCGTCTGGTGCATGCTCTCTCCCTTGCTGGTGCTCGTCTCGTTTAACCTTATCAGATACA
>JANQPW010000310.1 GCA_028285285.1 Silvanigrellales bacterium | reverse complement strand
CATGAATGCCGCTGGAGCCGAGTATCCAGCAACGGCTTACTCTGCCCATGATCTCAAATTGTTTTCTCAGTTCAGCGTTGAAGGTAACGACAAACTTGTGCTTCGCACAGCCACTTTCAGCAGCTCTGGACATGCAACCGAAGCATCTCTCACCGGTTCACTCGGTTGGGTTGATGGCCTCCCTCAAAACATCAACGTCTCTGGCTCTGTTGCTCAGGAGCTGAAGGTGACCTTGCTCGACGAATACCACCTCAACGGTCGCGCACGCATTCCATTTGAGTTGCGGACAAGCCCTACGGGTTCCGTTCAACTCGAAGCGACTCTCAATGCCACAGCCGACCAACTCAACCACGACTCGTTTACGGCTGAAAACGTGAGTTTCAATGCTCCCATTCGCGTGAGCCTGCATGAGGGGCTTCCCAACGACTTCCTCTTCACTGGTGTCAAAGGGCAAGTTCTCGACGATCTCACGAGGGCCATCTCAAGCTGGAGCGCACGGCTAACGGCATCTGCTGCACGCGTTGAGGTTATCCAAGAGCATGCCCAAAGCCCCAACAATATTGTTGTGGAAAACCTGACCGCCCGAGGCTTCTACAAACAGACAGGATGGACAGTTGGCCGCACCGACTCCGACGGATCCATCAGCATTGGCCAATACAGGGCACCCAGCCCAGATGGATCTGAGGTTCTCACTTTTCAAAACCCCATTGAATTGGGCTGGATTTTCCACCCGGTCGACGAAAGCACGCCGGGTGCCATTGTTACGGTCGATCTCCACAACAAAGAGCTCAGACAAAAAGCACAAGCACAAGCCAAGATCTACCCCAACAACAGGAACGGCCTCTCCATTGAGTACCAAAGCAAATCAAATCTGTTCAATCATCTGGCCCACACCTTGGGTCTCTACTCTGAGGCTAAGTTCAAAGACCTTCAGGTTGATGGCAAGATCGAGTTGGAAGATTTCTTTGCCATGCAGCAATCTCTCGACTGGAACCTTATGCTCGTGAACCTTCCTTATGAAGGGCGAGTGCGGGGAACGGCCACCGCCCGTGCTCGAGAAGTCTGGATCGACTCTATTGAAAACACGCAGGCCCTGCGGTTCACTGGGCCAGTTGTGACTCTCTCACATGAGGGTGACACCACAAGGCAGAGACTGACCATGAAAGGTCGAGCCATGGAGATTGATCTGGATATGGTCAATGGCCACTCTTACACAGCTCGCAACATTGAGGTCGACTCAAAGGGTGAGCTTTCGCTCCCTTTCCCCGCTGCCGACCTTCCCTTCAATGCGAAAGTCACCAGTGCAAAAGTGTTCTCAAACCACGAACGGGTTCTCGACATTCCCAACACGGATCTCTTTGTGGAAGGAAACCTGAGAAACGGCACTTCGCTTGAGATCTCTCACGCCTATGGAAAGCTGGGAGGTCAAAGTGTCGCCCAATTCCGAGGTTCTATCGACTCCTTTCACCCACTGGCTGGCGTGGACTTCACAGGTGAGTTCACTCCGTACCTGCCCGCCTTTCCGGCCGACCGAGTCGCCGCAAAACTGGGTCCAAAATCACAGGCACGCATCCCCTTCCGCATCGCGAGCACATCGAACAACCAGCTGGTGGCCAAAGGTCGGCTTGAGCTCGATGGTGTGAGTTTCCAAACAGAAGAAAAAGTTGTGAGCGATGTGAAGGCCAGCCTTCCCTTTGCCTTTGTGTTGAGCGTTGACGATGAGAACTCTCTGGTTTTGGAAGTGGGCCGTGAACACTACCGCAGCTTGGGCCTCGACAAAAAAGGCACCGTAAGGGCACGGGCCGAGAAACTGCCTCGCTACGTTGTCGATGGACGCCAGGGAAAAGTTTCTCCCCTGGAAACCAGGCTGAACCTCCAGGGCAATCGCCTGTCTTTTGATGCTGTGATGAATGGAAACCGCATCCACCTCAGGAGCCGGGCTGAACCTCTCGCTCTCAAAGGACCTGAGGGCTCAAAGAAACACACCGAGGCAGAGCTCATTTTCGATGAGCGTGGAATGATTTTAAAGCTTGGCAATGAAGAATATGTCGTGGCTGATCCGGTGATCGACCACACTTACTAGGCAGCTGAGTTTGGCAACGCAGACGAGGAAGGATGGAAAATGAGTCGGCAATCAGGAGATTCCAAAAGTGATCTTTTCCAAGACACAGCCTCACAGGCACTGCGCCTCCGCCAGGAGATTGAAGCAGCTTTTGGTTTGAGCATTGCGATTCAGGCCACAGGTGACAAAACACAAAACTGCAATTTGCTGTATTGCCGGATCTACTTGGAAAACTATCCCATTCGCGACTGCCTTTTTGTGATCAACGTTTACGGAGAACACGCCCTGCTCCGATTCAGCACCATAGAGTCCATCGGCAACTCCGACGAAGCAAAGGAACGGCTCGTTGCCCAGGTGAATTTTTCTGTGCGCAAAGCCGGACTCACTTTTGTGTACGAAGAGGCCGCTACCTACGCCATTTCGGAAGGGGAGCGTGGCATCACGCAGAACCTCATTCCCGAAACCTACCGCAAAAAAATCGAGTCTCTTGGAATTGACTGGAAAGAGGCAAACTGACCTCTCAAAGTTCCGCAAGTCTTTCTCCTTTTGGCACCTCCCTTGCTCCTCACTCGTAAAGTAGTGCCATTTGGAGCCCAAAAAATGTCGTTTTTCCAGTCTCTTCATACCTTTATCCTCACACTCTTCTGTGTGATTCTCGCAGCTTCCTGCGGCGTGTCGGGTACCGACAGCACGAGCGGCAATGAAGGCCAATTCCGCTGGCCTTTCCGCAGCAAAGGAGAGCGAATTGTCCAAAAATTTGCCACGCAGGCCGGATCTCGTGCACTGGAGGGAACCGTAAAGACCCCCTCTGAGGCGGGTCTTCATGGCCAACCTTGCGAAATCACCTTCAGCAACACTCGGTGGCGGAGTGGAAGGCCGCACTTCAGCATAGGGTTTCCAGGGGCCGACGTGAGAGATCGCTCTTCAAATAGCGAATATTACTGGCACAAAAATCTTGGCAGAAACAAAGAAAGCGTGCGTGTTTGGACCTATTCAGGGTACATCCCAGGAGGCATTCCCTACATCTCAAGTGAGAGCTTTTATGTGGAGCTCGGACTGGAAGGAGGCACTCTGGCCCACGTGGCCTATGGCGACTCCGTTCTCGGTGAAGAAGGTCGCTGCGTCCTCAACCAACCGCTTGCCATAACTCCGTAGAGACAAGCTCAGGGCTGGGCCGGCTTGTCGGAAGTTTCTGCCTTCGCGGCAGTTTTCACCAAGGTGGCTGGGTGCGATGGCCTCTTCCACAGTTTTGCCAGCTTCCCCCGCGCTTGGGCCCGCACGGCCCGAGCAACTCTCACAAACGCAGGAGAGCGTCTGCTCTGATTGCGCTCTCGAGATTCACTTGTGGAACGCTTGTGACGAAAAAAGCCGTCTTTTGGATGATGACGAATAGGATCCAGCATCAGATTCCCCCCCCAGGGCACAACAAGTTCTGAAAGAACTCTACCGAGGTGTAGACGGCAAAACAAGAAAAAATCGCGGGTTCATTCGAAAAATAACTACACAACTTCACGAAAAAAAGTGCCTGCCCTTCCTTTGCGCCATTTGATTTCCATCAAGCTCTTGAAAAACCTGGGTCAAAGCCACTGGGGAATGACTCCCACCCCTTGTGACCAGCTCCTCCCTCGCATAGAGTGGGGCTAACGTTTTTTGGCGCCCGCGGCGGCCAGGGTGTCTGCGGTGCACATTTTTTCGCGGTGCGGACAGGCAAGCATCTACAGGGAAAGGTATGAAATGAGTGGTTTGTCCCAGGTTTTGAATTCATCTGTTGGCAAAAAGATCATCTCTGGGCTCACCGGCCTCGGGCTTGTTGGCTTCATCATCATCCACCTCGCTGGCAACCTGGCGATCTTTGCCGGGGCTGAGGCCCTCAACACCTATTCGCACACCCTCAATTCCCTCGGTGGAGGTGGTTTTGTTTACGCCGCAGAAGCCATACTGGTAGTGGTGTTTCTCTTTCACATCGTCAGCGGTCTTCAGGTGGCGCGCTCGCGCCAGACGGCCCGGCCGATTGCCTATCAAAAAAGTGCCAATGCTGGTCACACCAGTAAAAAAAGCTCTTCCTCAGTGAGCATGATCTACACCGGCCTTGTGCTTCTGGTGTTCACCGTTTTTCACCTCTACTCCATCAAGTTTGGACCCTCCTCAGCAGAGGGTTATGTGACGGTTCACAATGGAACAGAGATGCGCGATCTCTACCGCTTGGTTGTGGAACGCTTCCAGAACCTCTTCTATGTGGTTGGTTATGTTCTGGTGATGGCGCTGCTCGGTTGGCACCTCCGTCATGGAATTTGGAGCGCCCTGCAGTCGCTGGGCCTCACCAACAAAAAGATCCTTCCCGTCGCCTACACGTTGGGCGGTGTTTTAGGGCTGGCCTTGGCCGCTGGTTTTCTGGTGATGCCCATTTACATCTACATTGCCTTAGAGCCGAACTAATTGTCCTGATGATGCCATATGCCCTGCAGCAGCACCTGTGAGAAAGAGGAGTCTCGGATGACAGTCAAAGTGAGTGAAGACACACTCGATGGAAAATCTCCAGATGGCCCACTGGAAACCCGCTGGGATCGTGCCCTTGGAGAAATGAAACTGGTGGCGCCAGCCAATCGGAAAAAATACGACGTGATTGTGGTGGGCACTGGGCTTGCGGGCGGCGCAGCCGCAGCAACCCTCGGAGAGCTCGGCTTTCATGTGATGAACTTTTGCATCCAAGATTCTCCCCGCCGAGCCCACAGTGTGGCCGCACAGGGTGGCATCAACGCTGCAAAAAACTATCAGAACGATGGTGACAGCATCTGGAGGCTGTTCTACGACACCATCAAAGGGGGCGACTTTCGGGCCCGAGAATCCAATGTGTACCGCCTCGCCCAACAATCCGTGAACATCATCGATCAGTGCGTGGCGCAGGGCGTTCCTTTTGCGCGTGAATATGGCGGCACTTTGGCCAACCGTTCTTTCGGTGGTGCGCAAGTCTCACGCACGTTTTACGCTCGAGGGCAAACGGGCCAACAGCTCCTGTTGGGTGCTTACAGTGGGCTGGAGCGGCAGATCGAAACCGGGCGTGTGAAGATGTATGCCCAGCGCGAAATGCTGGATGTGGTCACCATTGATGGGCACGCCCGTGGTGCCGTTTTTCGTAATCTGGTCACGGGTGAGTTGGAGTGCTATGCAGCCGATTGTGTCGTTCTCGCCACCGGCGGCTATTCCACCGTGTTTTATCTCTCCACCAACGCTGTCAACTCCAATGCCACAGCAGCCTGGCGTTGCCACCGCAAGGGCGCCTACTTTGCCAACCCTTGCTACACCCAGATTCACCCCACCTGCATTCCTCAGGCGGGAGACTTTCAATCAAAACTCACGCTCATGAGCGAGAGCTTGCGAAATGACGGCCGCGTTTGGGTGCCCAAGAAAAAAGGCGACGAACGACCTGCTGCTGACATTCCAGAAAGCGAACGAGATTATTATCTCGAACGGCGTTACCCTGCCTTTGGCAACCTCGTGCCAAGAGACATCGCGGCTCGTGCTGCCAAAAAAGTCTGCGACGAAGGCTATGGCGTGGGTGCGACTGGATATGCCGTTTACTTGGACTTCGGCAAAGCTGTTGAGACACTTGGGGAGAAAACGGTCAGCGACCGCTATGGCAACCTCTTCGACATGTATGAAGAGATCACAGGCGACAACCCCTACAAAACACCGATGATGATTTACCCTGCCCCGCACTACACAATGGGTGGGCTGTGGGTCGACTACTACTTGCAGAGCACCATTCCCGGACTACTCGTGGCCGGAGAAGCCAACTTTTCTGACCACGGCGCCAACCGGCTGGGTGCCAGTGCTTTGATGCAAGGGCTGTGCGATGGTTACTTTGTTGTTCCACCCTGTGTGGCCCATTATTTAGGAACACACAAACCTGAAAAAGTGAACACCGACCACCCTGAATTTGCCAAGGTGAAGGCCAAAGTGCAGGCCGATATCGACAAGCTTCTTTCCATCAAAGGCAGCAAAACTGTGATGGAATACCACCGCGAACTTGGCAACATCATGTGGGACAAGGTGGGCATGGCACGCGACGAGCAAGGCCTTAAAGAGGCTGTTGAGAAGATCAAGGCTCTTCGTGCCGACTTCTGGCAAAACGTTCGGGTCACCGGCACGGGCACTGAGCTGAACAAGAACCTGGAAATGGCTGGACGCGTGGCAGACTATCTTGAGCTTGCCGAACTCATGGCTCTTGACGCTCTCACCCGCAAGGAATCCTGCGGCGGACACTTCCGCACTGAATACCAAACTGAAGAAGGAGAGGCTCGACGCGACGATGAAAACTTCACATTTGTTTCGGCATGGGAATACACTCAAAGTGCTTCTGATCCCATTCTGCACAAAGAGGAGCTGAAGTTTGAGTTTGTGACCCCTGGAAGCCGAAGCTACAAATAAAACGAAAAAGGAGTTCCCAGTGAATCAAACCCTTCGCCTCAAACTTCAGATTTGGAGACAAAAAGACGAGCAATCGGCTGGCAAGTTGATGAAGTATGAAATCGAAGTGCCCCCCTCCATCTCCTTTCTCGAAATGCTTGATTTGCTCAACGAACAGATCATCAAAGAAAATGGAGAGCCTATTGAGTTTGAAAGCGACTGCCGAGAAGGCATCTGCGGAGCCTGCGGCCTTGTGATCAACGGTGTGGCACATGGCCCCAAACCAGGCATGACCACCTGTGCCGTGCGCATGCGCGACTTTAAAGATGGTGACACCATCACAGTTGAGCCTTTTCGTGCCAAGGCCTTTCCGGTGATCAAAGACCTTGTGGTGAACCGCTCATCCTTCGATCGCATCATGCAGAAGGGTGGCTACATCTCCACCAATGCGGGCTCAGCACCCGACGCCAACGCCATGCCCATTGGCAAAGATGTGGCCGACCAGGCCATGGACAGCGCCGCCTGCATTGGTTGTGGTGCCTGCGTGGCGGCCTGTCCCAATGCTTCTGCCAGCTTGTTTGTTTCAGCGAAAATCACCCAGCTTTCCTTGCTTCCGCAAGGTCAAGCCGAACGCGGTCAGCGTGCGCTTTCCATGATCGATCAAATGGATGCTGAAG
>JANQPW010000308.1 GCA_028285285.1 Silvanigrellales bacterium | reverse complement strand
GCCCGCGACAGGCTTTTGCCAAAGTCTTTCAAGGAACTGCCCCGGGAGCGCCAAAAACAACCAACGGACTGGCGAACGACACCTATGAGTTTCTGGTTGAAGCCCTTTACCAACCGGCCGGAAATGGAGTTGCCAAAACCGGCGGCGATGATCTTGCCAAAGAGATCGTGAGGATCACTCGAGAGAAGGGAGACAACAGCGTCGACGAGATTGCCGATGCCCTCACGGCATGGGCGCGCAGCTCAGGAGGCTCCGCCCAGAGTGCGGCCCAAAGGGCCATTCTGAAAGAAACGGCGCACACCCGTGAGATTGCCCGCGGCATCTCACAAGTGGCCAAGTCTCCCCAAAGGTCAAAGGCGCTTGTGATCTATCAAGGTGCGGCTGAGGAGGCCACGAAAGCGACAGGCCAACTCGGGCGCCAGCTCAGCGGTTTGCAACGCCACATGCAAGACTTTGGCACCAGCATTCAAGAGGGGCCGCGAGCCGTGAACAATTTCATCCGGGCCCGAGCTCCCAGCTTGAGAAACATCCAGCAAGGCATGCAACAAACTCTTCAGGGGTTCGCTCAGAACCCCCGCACAAAGGCACTCAAGGGCCTCGACAATGGGCTCGACGAGCTTGTTTATCAAATCAGCAAGCTCCAACAGCGCTTGAGCAACCTTGCGGTGGATGCTGCAGCCACCAGCACCCAACAAGTCGTGAAGTCTTCCTCAACCAAGGCAACCAAAACACTGGTGCAGGAGACCCTCGATGTGCCGTCGAGCAAAGCTGTGGTCGTGAAAAGCAAACCATCGAAAGCAGTTGTGGTGAGCGGCAGGGAAGCTGTCGAGGAACTTAGTAGCCAAGGCGACAACCTCATCGGAGCTCTCAGTAAAAAAGGCGGGCAGGTGGCAAACGCCACCAGTGACCTGGTCACCACAGCTGGGCGAATTTGCAAAGAAAGCGCCCTCTTTCTTGCAGCCTGTGCCGCTGGAACTATGGCAACAGCTGGGTTCGCTTTCAATTTCTTGTCTGACGGCGACGGCGAGCCCAGCACAGACGACACCACACCCAACAGCTCCAGAAGCTCGCCTCCTCAGGCAGATGTGACCGCAACAACAGATGCGGTTGCCCGCACCACAGAAGCTCTTTCCAATGCGAGTGGTCCCGCTGCACAAGAGGTCGACCAAGAAGACTTCGACGCGGTTTTGCAGGCCATTCGAGCCATCTCACTCACCTCAGAAACCCCCTGCCCCAACTGAGATATGTTTCGATTGTGAAAAAATGAGAACCAGAGGGTGTTTCCATGCTTGACCTGAAGGTGACAAAACAGGGAAAAGATTACCCAGCGTTTTCAGCAACGGATCGTGGAACATACTTAGCGCACTCGGAAAACAAACCTCTCGAGAGAAAAAACAGACTTTTTGAAAGGCGAAAAAATGGACACGCTCTCACGCGCAGCTGCTCTCACCCAAATTGCCAAAGAAACTGAATTTCTCCGTTCCGAAATTGCTCTGGGTGACGCTGATGTGCGCATCAAATGGAAAACCGACTTTCGGGGTTATGAGGTTCCCCAAAGGAAGCTGCCACAGCCCCAGGGCATCATCGACGAGTTGAATCTAAACGTGCCCAAAGAGCTCTCTTCCCACCTGCGAAAAGGTGATTTTGATGTGCTGGCCTACCAAACCTGCGACACTCTCGACCAGCTGCAAAACTGCCAAGACCGCATGGACTGGTTCTTTTACATCGATATCTTTGTCGACGAGAGCAAAACGGCAAGCCTGGCATCGGTCTCAGCGGCGGTCAAAGATCTCAAGGCCTGGCTCAAAGACGAAGGATTTGTTTCCCAAATCGAGTGGGTGAACAATGCCAATAAAATGCTGTCTCAGTTGTTTGCGGACGCCCCACCCCTTCCGGAGTCGCGTCAACTCGTGAAAGAAAACATCGCCATCTACTACAACTCACTTGTGAACGAAAAGCTACAGCTCAGCTTTTCGGAGTATCTGCGCAACCGCCTCGGAACCATCGGCGCCTACCCAGAGGTCGAGTTTTGCTTTGCCTACCAAAACAAGCTCCTCACACGAACCGAACTGGAGGCCGCCGAGTCTATGAAGCAGCTCATGGCCTGGGCCACCGCGTTACAAAACGACGCAACCTCCGCCGCCAAAGAGCGCGAAGAAGAGGACCACGCCAGCCTTTACCACTATTTTGAGTCACCAGAAGAGTTTGCCTCTTTTGTGGAGAAAGCTTATAGCCGGGCCATTGACACCTTTATGGCCCTGCGTCCTGAAGATCCCACCACCGCCTTGCACGACTATTGGCATTGCTGTCAGCAGTGGATCTGTGGAAGCCTCGTCTGGCACCTCACCACGAAACGGTATCGGGAGTGTATTCGCTCCGTCGAAGGGGTTTAAGAAGCCTTTCTCAGGTCTTCAGACTGTTCTTCTGACGACTCATGGGGCAGGAAAGCCAGACGAAACTGGGTGCCACCCTCAATGGGGATCAATTCAAGCTCGCCGCCCATTTGCCTGACCATGCTGTGAACAAGGCTGAGCCCAAGGCCCGTTCCACGACCCACTTCTTTGGTTGTGAAAAAGGGGTCAAAAACCTTTTCACGGTGCTCTTCAGGAATTCCGCCCGCATTGTCTTCATAAACCACAACCACACACCTTTTGGCCTGGCTGTCTGCCTTTGAAGCTTGCAAAGTCACGGTTATCGTGATCTTTGCCCCACGAATTTCGTGTTCCTCAAACGCATCGCGACTGTTCGTGACCAGATTTTGGAAAATGGACTCCAGACCTGTGCGATTGCCCAACACCTGAGTTCCCTCTTCGCAATCCACTTGAATGCCCACATTTGTAAGAGACGCATCGAGCTTCCAAAGTGTCCGACTTGCCGAGAGCAGGTCACAGAGATCCACGCGCTGCAGCTCATCGGCTTGATAGTCTTGACGCGAAAAATTCCGAAAATGACGCACCAATCGCACCATGCGATCGCTCGCCTCATGAATGCGCGTGGCTTTGCGCTGCACATCTTCCGGAACAGACTCCATTTCCGAAATGCTCTGAGCATAGTGAGAAACGATCATCAGTGGTGAGTTCATTTCATGTGCCAACCCAGCGGAAAGGGTTCCCAGCGAGGCGAGCTTCTCACCGCGAATCAACTGAACCTGCATAGCTTGCGTTTGTCGGTTGGCTTCCTCAGCTGCAAGGCGCAGTTTCACTTCTTCTCCGAGCAGATGCTCCAAACGCAAACGTGTGAGAAAAAGCAGACCCCCCACGCAGATTTGAGTCATGGAAAAAAAGGACAGTGTGAGGATGCGATCAGCCGGAGATATCCAAGCTGTTTCGGCGGTCATGTCGGCCACCAAAGCCCCAATGGCCGTCACCAGCAACACCGGTATGAAGTAGCTCAGGCGCACACAGAGAAAAGCAAATCCCATAACAGCAAAAAAGGAGTAACCAATGAGCTGCCCGACACCTCCGGTGAAGGCACAAAGCGCCGACACAGTGATGGAAAAGTAAATCGCATAAGCAAACACAACACGATCTCTCAGCTCGTTTCGCGGGACTCTCCAAGCGCAGAGAGCAGTGACCACCGCAAATTGCCCGCAACCCCACGCCAGCACAGGGTCTCCCAAAACAGCAGACAGGATTGAAGCCGTAGCTCCCGACGCCGAAAAGACCGCGAGAATGATTTTGAGCAGTGAGTCTGCATCACGAGTGACAAGAGACTTCAACGATGGCCCCCTTCGCGTCTCAGTTCACAGCTGCCTAGGCTGCATCGGAAACAGAGATGTGGACACGATCAAACCGCAATTTCCAAAGCTCTTTTTCGAGAGACCCGGAGCGATTTGTGATTTTGACATTCATGTCAAAACGCTGAGCACTCTGGAGATCGAATTGAATGCGGTAGATGCCACCGGTGCTTCTTTGAGCTTCAAAGGCGTAGGTGTTCTCTCCGGCGCCTTCCAAAGACTCATTTCGCGAAAGGTTTTCAAAGCTCTCTTTTGTTTCTATCAGGCGAAGGTTGATGTCGTGGGAGTTTTTGTCGGTTGAAACAACAATGTAGGCGTTCACAACATGGTCACGAGTTTCGTTGCTCAACACTTCCAGCCGCAGGCCATAGCAGAGGTTGGGGATCACTTCCTCCCCGGAAAACCGAGCGGTGACCTCAGTACCATCAAGAAGGCTCCCCTTCCCTTCAAACTTCCCAATAATAGGTGCTAAGGCCTTTATCTTCATAGCTTGTCTCCCCTGTCACTGCACCTGTATCGACAAGAGAACTGACAAAATGAGAAGAAATGTCCCTAAATTTTCAAAATCAGGTTTCGGATGGTGAAATCAGTCAACAAATTCTTCTCTCTGCCCTCAACCAAACGAGCCGAAGACACATTGTTTTGCATTCTGATGTACTTTCGCGGGTCTCCGCCTGTGTGACCCTGAGCCAAGATGGCGGAAGAGAGCAGCTTGTGGTGCCACGGATACTTCTGAACGATCTGGGAGAGATTTGTTTGGCCCAACTGGCTGTTGCGCGCTAACCACTCAATGCGAACAGCCTCAACGAGTCCACGCTCTCGTGCTGCAAGTGCATACTCCTGAGATCGAGACAGACTCGGCAAGGGACTCACTCCCAGGTGTGACTCCAGCTTGGCCTTCACGTACCAAAAGTCGAATGAATTCACGAAACTTTCATTTCTCGATGCCAACACTTCGAAGGCCTGGTACATTTTGTTGGCCAGCTGCACATTGTTGGCCTCAACCGCGTAGTGGGCTCCGGCAAGCTTCCATTCAAAACCAAACTGTCCCCCGCTGATCACGTCCATGTGACTTCGAAGAAGATGAAAGACCTTACTCAATCGCCTTTCCTGCAAAGCGATGTTCACGGCAATCAAACGTTCCACCTCTGAGAACGGACGCTTACCCCGCACCTTGTGAAGGTCAGCACTTTGCACTTCAGCTCGACCCGACATGTTCGCCACCAAAGCCTGCACCACAATTCCCAAGCGATGGTCGGCCGTTTGAAGAAAACGCTGACCATGCTCAATATCGAGAGGAGTGTGCCCATAGCGATAGGCCAGGTATTCCAGGAGTCGAGTGAGGCCAACGGCACTGGAAAGCTTTCCCGAAACGCTGGCATCGGATTTCAGGGCGCGCTCAAACTCAGACCTTCTGAGCTGAAACACGATTTGAGAAAAGTCTCTCCAACGGGAGAGGTCCAGCTTCGCAATCCCCTTCAGCAGCCAAAGGCTTTGTTGCCGATCCCATTCGTAGTTCATTGAGGGGCTGAGAATGTAGTCCAT
>JANQPW010000307.1 GCA_028285285.1 Silvanigrellales bacterium | reverse complement strand
AAGCGCGAAAGTTTGGGGTGCGTTCAGCCATGGCGGCACGGAAGGCCCTGGAGCTTTGCCCCGAACTGCATTTTGTGAAGCCGCACTTCGCTCGCTATTCCGAAGTTTCGCAGCACATGAGGTCCATTGCCGAGTCCTTTTCTGTTTCGGTATTTATGCGCTCCATTGATGAGTGCTTGCTTGATGTGTCTGAGCTCCCGCCAGGGTATGTGAGTGCCGCCGAGGTGGCTTTGGATCTCAAGGCCCAGGTGGCCCGCGAGCTGGGTCTCTCGGTGAGCCTTGGAGTCGCGCCCCTGCGTTTTTTGGCCAAGGTGGCCTCCGACGACAACAAACCCAATGGCCTCACAGTGATCACCCCCCATCAAGTCTTGCCCTACCTGCAAAAGCTACCCTTGAGCCGAATTCCGGGAGTGGGTCCAAAAACCAGCCAGCGCTATCAAAAAAGGGGTGTTTTCACGGGAGGTGACCTGCTCAAAAAAGGTGAAGAGTGGGTGCAGCATCACTTTGGGACCTTTGGGGTGGCGCTGCTGCGAAAATGTCAGGGATGGGAAAGTGAAGTTTCTTCCGAAGAGCGCGTGCGCAAGCAGGTTGGGGCTGAGCGCACCTTGCTTGATGAGCCGCTGACCACTCCGAAAGAGGTGCATGCACTCCTGAAACAGCTGGCTTGCCGCGTGGCAAAGACCTTGCGGAAAAAGTCTTGGGTGGCGACCACGGTGAGCATCAAAGTGCGCACCACCCACTTTCAAACGAAATCAAGATCCTTGACCTTGGCCACTTCTTTCAACGACGACGAAACTGTTACCGATTTAGCCTGGCAGCTTTTTTCGTCACTTGTGGAACGGCATCCCGAGTTTTCCTTTGCCCATTTGAAGTCTCTCCCCAGCCGGAGTGTGGGCCCGAGTGCCGAGAAAAGGGGAGGGCTGCGCTTGCTGGGTGTTTCCCTGTCGGGGCTGCAGCCCTGCGGAGAGGGAGAGGCTGCGGGTGTCGGATCACCGCTGCTGTTTGGTTCGCTCGCTCCAGATCTCATCCCACTCCAGAGCGGAGCGGATGCCTTCATCAAGTGAGCTTTGAGGTGTCCAACCCAGCAGTGTCTTTGCCTTGTCAATGATGGTGCAGCACCCCGCATTGTCACCATCACGTGCAGGTGCCTCTTTCACGTCGAGCTTGCGGCCCAACACACGCTCGAAGGAAGACACGAACTCCCGCACAGTCACGCCACTTCCAGTGCCGAGATTGAGGGTAGACGTGGGTTGGCTTTCCGTTCGAATGACTTCATCAAACTTCTCAACAGCAGCCACATGGGCTTGGGCCAGGTCGGCCACATGGATGTAGTCGCGTAGGCCTGAGCCGTCGCGGGTGGGCCAATTGGTTCCGGTAATGGCAAAGTCGACTCCCTTGTGAGCGGCGGCAACCAGCCGCCCGAGCAGATGTGAGGGGTTGCTCACAAAGGGCCCTGAACGGTGTTTGGGCTCGGCACCAATAGGGTTGAAATAGCGCAGGATGATGCTTTGAAAATTGTGGGCTCGCGCAAAGTCTTTGAGGATGTCTTCCATCATGGCTTTGGTGTTGGCGTAAGGGCTTTGGGGTGCACGGGGGTGGTTCTCATCGACCGTGAAGCTTTCACTTTCTGCATAGACAGAAGCGGAGGAGCTGAACACCACTCGGTTCACCTCAGCTCTTCGCAGATGCTCAAAAAGCTGAAGGCTCTTCACGACATTTTCTGCGTAGTAGAGCTCAGGTTGCTGCACCGATTCCGGCACAATGATGCGAGCGGCACAATGGATAACGCGGTCGCAGTCGGGGTGTTCTCGCAGAATTTTTTCCAAGACTTCCGCATCGGCAATGTCGCCTTCAAAAAAGGCGTGTGCTTTGGTGAAGGAGCGCTCTCCCGTGACCAGGGAGTCCCACACAATGGGAATGTGGCCGGCGTCGGCAAGTGCGGAACAAATGGTGCTGCCAATATAGCCAGCTCCACCGGTAACGAGAACCTTCATGTGTTGTGCTCCCTAGACTGTTGGGGTGGGAGGGGTATCATAGGAGCGGTGTGACGATGGAGTCAACGAGAGGCGCCGGGTGAGGGAAAGATGAGCGAAGAAAAGGCGGTCTTAATTGTGCGCCGTGCGACCTTGGCAGACGTTCAGGGTGTGAAAAGGTTGTCGCAGCGGATTTACGAGAAAGGTGCGGAGTACTCAGAGGGCGTCTTGCGAGGCCAAATCAACAATTTTCCCGAAGGTCAGTATGTGGCCGTGTACGAAGGCCAGATTGTGGGCTACTGCGCCTCGATCCGCACTTCAGAGGAGTTGGCCTTGCGGCGCCACACGTGGATGTCCATATCCGGCGCCGGGTACTGTTCCACTCACGATCCCAATGGGCCCGTGCTCTATGGAATTGAGGTGATGGTGGACCCCGACTACCGTGGTTTGCGTATTGGTCAGCGGTTCTATCGAGAGCGAAAAAACCTCTGCAAAAGGCATCACCTGAAGTCTATTGTCTTTGCTGGGCGGCTGCCAGGGCTACGAAAAAACCGAGGGCGCATTGCGGGGGCTGAAGAGTATGTTTCCTGGGTGCGCGAAAAAAAGATCAAGGATCCGGTTCTCAACTTTCAGCTGCGTGAGGGTTTCGAGTTTTTAGGTGTGCTGCCCAACTACCTGCCGAGCGATGCCGAGTCGATGGGCTTTGCTGCACACCTTCAATGGAAGAATCCCGACATTGCCGACGATCTCGAAGGGGCTCCTCAAGAAGGTGACAACCCTCTCCCCCAAACGGTGCGGGTGGCCACAGTTCAATTCATGCAGCGTGCGATCACTTCCTTCGAGGAGTTTGAGGAGATCGTCACCTACTTTGTTGATGTTGTGGCCGACTACCGTTCCGACTTTGTGTGCTTCCCGGAGCTCTTCACGCTGGCTTTGCTTTCGATTGAAAACGAAACCATTCCCCCAGAAAAAGCCATCGAGCAGCTGACAGAATACACCGAACCTCTCAAGCGCTTGTTCAACCGGTTGTCCATCAAGTTCAATATCAACATTATCGCGGGATCTCACCCCACACGGGTTGAGTCTGGAGAGATTTTGAACATCTGTTATGTGTTTCTGCGCGATGGCTCCATTCACGAGCAGGCGAAAATCCACCCCACACCCAATGAACGCTATTGGTGGAATATTCGTGGCGGAAATCACAGCCATGTGATCAAAACAGATTGTGGGAACATAGGCGTGATGATTTGTTACGATAGTGAGTTTCCGGAACTGGGTCGTCATTTAGTTGATCAAGGCGCCAAGATCATTTTTGTTCCCTTTTGCACCGATGAACGCCAAAGCTATCTTCGTGTGCGGTACTCCGCCCAAGCCCGTGCCGTAGAGAATCAGTGTTACATGGTCTTGAGCGGAAATGTGGGCAATTTGCCACGGGTGCACAACATGGATATTCAATATGCCCAGAGTGCCATTTTGACACCTTGTGATCTCTGTTTCGCCCGAGATGGCATTGCCGCCGACACCACGCCCAATGTG
>JANQPW010000306.1 GCA_028285285.1 Silvanigrellales bacterium | reverse complement strand
GATCTCTTCTTGGGCCAAGCGATTCTTGCCGGATCTTTCAGAGGAGAAATCGCGGGAGAAAACGACTGCTCCGGGCGCGGTTGTGGTGCAGAGCCGACCGGGCGAACGTTTCACCCATGATGTGCGCACCACGAAGCACCATCTCATTGCCGATGAGCCCGCTGTGTTGAAAGGGGCTGATCGCGGTATGAACCCCTATGAGCTTTTGCTTTCCAGTTTGGGTGCCTGCACTTCCATGACCCTCAAAATGTATGCGGAAAGGAAGGGTTGGAATTTGGAGGCGGTGAAGGTGGAACTGAGCCACCGAAAGATCCACGCAGACGATTGTGCGGAATGCGAAACGCAGTCGGGGCAGTTAGACGAGATCACAAAGCGGATTGAGATCTGTGGAGACCTCGACACGGAGCAACGGAAGAGGCTCATGGAAATCGCCGAGCGCTGCCCGGTGAACCGCACTCTTCAGTCAGAAGTGAGAATTATAGGCTCTCATAAAAACCTGGAATAACTTATCTTAAATTAAAATTTTTGCGAATATCTCAAGGTCTTTTGAGGCAAGGCGATAAGGGGTTAGTCTCAAAAAACATTCGAGGTGAGTCGCAGATGATTCTGTGTCAGATCCATGCGTTCTTTTCTTTGCTGATTCTCACAGTTCTTGCCAGTTGGGGGTTGCTCGGGGCCGCTCCGGCTCAAGAAACTCTGAAGTTGAAACAGATTGAGCAAATGATTGCTGGCTTTGAAAAAGAGGCAAATGTGCCAACCGTTTCTGTGGCAGAGTTGAAAGTGTGGTTGCGCGGTGCAGGGCAGCTACCGGTGCTTGTTGACGTTCGTCCAGAAAACGAAAGAAAGATTGCCACCCTGCCTCAGGCCATTTCTTTACAGGAGTTCACCACGAACCCTGCGCGTTATGTGGGCCGAAAAGTTGTTTCCTTTTGCACCATTGGTTACCGCAGCGCTCTTCAAACAGCCCAGTTTCGTGAACTGGGATTTGATGCCTGGAACCTCCGGGGCAGTCTTCTGCTTTGGGTGCATTCCGGAGCAGAGGTTGTGGACGCTTCGGGTCAGGCAACCCGTCGGGTTCATGTTTATGGCAAGAAATGGGATCTGCTGCCCGACGGGTATGAGGCGATCTATCCTCGGGGAATTTTTGATTCCCTGCGCCACTGAGCTGCCATGGATGCCTGAAATGAACGAGCCTCTCTGTCGCTTTTGTCAAAAAGACAATTGCTGAAAGGCGGCCGTGCCAGTGGCTGAGACACAAAGACACACCCAAAAGAGGGG
>JANQPW010000266.1 GCA_028285285.1 Silvanigrellales bacterium | reverse complement strand
CTTGGGCACCAAGTACTCCGAAAAAATGGACGCGAACTTCTTGGACAAAAATGGCAAGCGTATTCCCTGTGTCATGGGCTGCTATGGCATTGGTATCTCGCGCTGCCTAGCGGCACTGATTGAAGAACACCATGACGATCACGGCATGATTCTTCCCATCACCGCTGCTCCCTACTCCGTTCAAATCAATGCCCTCAACATGAGCGACGCGGCAGTGAAGGAAACCTCAGAAAAAATTTATGAGGCTTTGACCCAGCAGGGAATCGAAGTTTTATACGATGATCGCGATGAAAAGGCCGGTTCTCAATTTGCTGACGCCGATCTCATAGGAGTTCCCATTCGGGTTGTTGTGGCCCCCCGTTCACTGAAAAAAGGTGTGGTCGAGATCAAGTTCCGAGACAAGTCGCGCGATGCCGTGGAAGCTCCAATTGCTGATGTTGAAGCTCGGGTTGGCGAGATCGTCAGGGCTGAGTTTGCAAGGTACGAAGTGTAGAGAACACCGCGAAGGCTCACTCCGTTCCCAACAGCTTCTTCACGGCATTCTTGAGCTTCTCTTCTGATTCCCGCATCTTTTTTTCTGCGTCTTTTCGCTCTTCGGCTGTGCTGCCTTCGTCGCTCTTTTTCACCATTCCCTCAAGCCACTTCTTTCCGGCCTCTTCCAGTTGCTTCACCTCATTTGGGCTAGGCAAAGTCACTTTCACCGGCTCATTTTCAAGGCGCTTCAGTGCCAGATTCACCAAGCGATCCTTCTCCTGCTGAGAAAGATAGAAATGCGGTCGGGCTGAAAGGGTGGGAACTCGCATTTGCAGCTTCAAGCGTTGCTGATTGAGCGTGACGAACTCCACTTCCCCAGAAGACTCTTCAGGCTGCGGAGTTTTGTGCCAGCCCCTGACTTCTCCTCGCTGAGTGGAAATGGAAAAGTCCGACTCATGAGCAATGGACTCAGGGGAACCTGACTTTTTGCTGTAGTTAAAGGTGGTGGTTCCCGAGTTGATGGAAAGCCGGTCAGGCAGCAAAGCGTGCAAGGGTTCGCCTGCAGCAGACGCTGTGAGGCCCAAACTCTGCAATGTCTTTGACCCTGCTGGCCCTGGTTGGCGCAACAAGAGCTCTATTCCTTTGTCGACAATTCCAAGGGTTGAAAACTGCGACAGCTCCTGCTCGAGGTGCTTGCGGATTTCTTTTGTGTTGAGCCGACCTCCCCACTTTGAAATCTCCACCCGCACCGACTCACCTTCTCCCGTTCGTTGGAATGTTGCCCTTCCCGTAGCCTGAACCTCCGAAAATTCTTTTGGAACATCGGGTAGCAACCTCAACTCCAGCTCGGAAAACTGGAGCTGGCACAGAGAACCTCCGGAAGCACTTTCACAATTCGCCTCACCTAGCGTGTTCTTCTGATCGAGAGGAGGAGAGGCTTCAGGGGGCCAAAGACCGACTGTGAAAGAAACCTCGGGTGTCGGCTTCATGAGACCTGCGGTTCCTTTCCATTTGGCCTGAAACCGGGGGTGCCTCACCAAGCCCTTTTCAAACTCAAGCCGATCATTCTCCTTCCACGCAGCCTGCGCCTCGAGCACAAAGGGCTGTTCTCTTGGCTTGAAGTGTTGCGAACCCCATCTGACATCGGCTTCACGCAGGTCCATTCGCAATTGCGAGCTCCGCTCCACGAGGTTCAACCGGCTCAGTTCCAAAAGAACAGGGCCAGACACGGAGGCACTCTCAATGTCAGCATTGACTTGTCCAACAATGAGCCCGCCCGAAGCCTGCTGCTCAAGGATGAACTCTCCTTTGGCCTGCCACAGACCTCCCGCTTCAGAGCTCCAAGCAACCTCCAGACCTTCGCCCTTTAAACTCCGAAGGCTTGCCAAGGCGGTCTCTCCAGAGAAAAACCTTTCCAGAGACCAGTACAGCCTGAGCTCTGCAACCTTGGCCTCAAGCTCTGGAGTCGCCACGAAGAGCTCCACCACCCTGCCAACCGGCAGAAAGCCCTCTATGACCACCTCACAGCGGCCTTCACGGACCAAACCGTGATCAAGCAGGGAGTTGCAACGCATCTGCAGGAAGGAAAAAGAGACATAGAGAGAAACCGAGGCGAGAGACACAACGATCGCAAGCAGCGCGACCAATTTTTTTTTCATTTTTTGCAAAGGCATGTTAGCGAGTTCCCGAGTTCCAGTTCAACAGAGAAAGCAAGGTCTCTTGCCGCTCTCAAGAAATCTTTAAAGAGCGACTCCAAGTGTGAGCCCAAAGTCGGGCCGAAACAAGGACTCATTTTGATTGATGCGGTTTGCAGCATCTTTCCACTCAGAGTTGCCTCTCACCTCAGTGGGCCATTCCTCTTCAGCAACCTCAACTGGGGGAACATTGGCGCCGCCACCCACATAAAGCGAGAATGTGACGCCGCGAAAAGAAGTGATGCGGTACCCCACGTGCACCGTAGGAGACACCATGAAATGAGTTTCGCTGTGACTTTGTGACTCACCCGAAATTTCGGAGTTCACCACACCTAAAAACAGCTTGAAGCCAAAGAACACCCCGGAAAGAACGGGCAGTGGGTAAAGACGAACCTTGGGCAACAGCCCAAACGACAAGGAACGCCCCTTCACCCCAGCATCTGACTCAAAAACAGTGGCATCAGAATAGAGAACATCTGCACCCAATGTGTAAATTTCAGCAATGCGGTGCTCCATTTCAAGAGCCAGGCCGCGGTTGAGCAGAAGCAAAGGATTGAGCTCAATGATCCAATCAACCGAGACTTCCGTGGGCCGGTACTTTTTCTCATAGTCAGGCGCCTCCCCCTGGGGAGGAACATATTCAATCTGAGCCCACGCAGGGGAGCTTTGAGCGCTGTTGATAACAGCCAAGGCTATCGGTAAAAACAAAACAAACCGGATGAGTTTCACAGTGTCGACTCCATCTTTGTCTCCAAGATCGTCCTCTCGATCTCCAAAGCAGGCTTCTTAAGAAGCCTTTTGTTCTGGGGTTGTTCGCTGCTCCACTTGCAAGATAAAATCCGCAGCCCGAGCTGCCCAATCTGATGAGTACTGAACCCCGCGCCGCGTGCGGCGACGATCTGAGTAGCGAATCAAGGGTGCTCTGATTTGGTTCATCATGCGGAACACCGCCCCCACCCATGGACCGCGCTCACGCTCTGTTTGGATCCATAAAACTGGGGCTGACACCTTCTGTAACCCACCACCTTTCTCAATGGTTTCGCAGAGAAACTTTCTCAGCTGAGCCTGCATGGGAGCACCGAAAGCGAGCCTGTTGGTGAGCGGCCGCAGGTCTGGACCTTTCCACAGTCTCAGAAAGCCCAACACACCATAGTAGGGCACAAGTCGCAGCGCGTCTTTGAGCAGCTGAAGGGGAAAGCGAAGCGGCGGCAACTGTGGCGCCGTTTCAAAGGGAGACAAATGACTCAGGGTTGGAGACACACAGATCACACCGCTCAAAAGCTCCCGAAACTCTTGCCGGCCAGCCGCGAGCAGGGAGTAAGTTGCCCCCATGGACTGACCAAAGAGGTACACATCGGCATTGGGGCAAGCTCGAGCCGACGTGGAAAGCTTACGGAGCACCAGAGGAAGGGTTCGAGCAGCCTGACGAAAGTCAAAGAGGCACCCACCCTGAGCCCGCTCATGCCCATCAAGAGCAACACTCAGAACATCAATCCCATCGCGGAGGAAGGCATGAACCCACATCCATTGCGAATCACAGGGTGCGTGACCGAGACCGTGCAACATGACAACGAGGGCCGGTTGACCCGCTTTTTCCTTCCGGCTGAAGAAACCATAGCCCGCTGTAACACCCAAAGATGCCGGCAACCGGTAATGACAGCTTGATTCGAGATCGGCTCGAACGCAGTCTGGCACAGCAACAGGGGAACGAGCTTCTCCCTCAACGGAAGCAGCTTCCACAAGGCAGGAGCCCAACCACTCTCTCACAGCACTCATTCCCACTCTCCGCTCAACGCTTGCAAATTACTCACACTCTAGATTATGTCAGCTTCAAATTCGAGGCCCACTTGGTCTGAGGCCTTTTTTTCTTGGTAAAGGAAAGTATAGAGCAAAGGGTTCAGGGGAATCATGTCAAAGTTCAATTCTGAAACAACTGTTGGGGAACTCACGAGAATCTTTCCAGGATTTGCCCACTTTCTCAATCCCGACCAAGATCCAGAGGTTGACCAAAGGATTCATTCACTTTCGGCCGGAAACATAAATTTTTCCCAGCTTTGTCGTGAGCTTGGCCGGGAGCATCAGCTCAGCACAGAGCTGTCTCGCCTGAACGAAGCCTACGAAGAGTGGCTGTCTTGTGAAATTTCGAGCCTTGAACTGCAGCAGAGTCTGACCAACGATCCGGAAAATCTCTTCCTGATTGACATTCGAGACGAGTGGGAACGGCGGCAGGCGTCTCTGCCCAACTCGCACGCGTTGACTGCCGCCGAGTCGGAGAGCATTCTAGAAAAGGCTAAGAGTCACAAGAGTGTTGTGCTTATGTGCCATCACGGAGTTCGTTCACTTTATGCTGCGTCTTATTTTCGAGACAACGGCGTTCCTCAGGCCCAGTCACTCCGAGGCGGAAT
>JANQPW010000249.1 GCA_028285285.1 Silvanigrellales bacterium | reverse complement strand
CTGGAGACTTGGCCCACTGGAAGGGCCGCAGCGAGCCTGATTCGACCCGATTGTTCCAGATCATTGACGTGCGGAACCCTGCAAGGCAGGCTCAGCCAGAGTCTGCGGCAAACTCAAATCCCGCACATACCCGTTCGCCGGGTGTGCAGATACTTGGCTACAGTTGTGATGAAGGGGTTCGAAGAAATCGTGGACGCGTGGGAGCTGCGGCTGGTCCTCTCGAGCTCCGCCGCTACCTGGGATCAACTCCTCTGGAGAGCTCCTGGAACCCTGTTTTCGATGCGGGTGATGTGTCTTGCGTGGAAGACGATCTGGAGGGCTGTCAGGCTGAATTGGCCAGGCGTGTGACCACTGGACTGGCTCACTCGGAAGTCTCGTGTGTGTTGGGCGGTGGTCACGATGTGGCCTACGCTCACTACCTCGGCCTTGCGCCTCATTTAAAGCCAGGCGATCGTTTGGGCTGCATCAACTTTGATGCACACTTTGACCTGCGAGATCGGGTGGAAGGGAGGGGGCACTCGGGTTCTCCTTTTCTTCAGATGCTTGAGCATGCACGTGGAGTCGGAGGTGCGCAGCCTGCTGACTTTGAGGTGTCTTACTTTTGTTTAGGCGTGCAACCTCTCGGCAACCACAGTCAGCTCTTTCAGCGGGCACAGGAACTCCACTGTGAGTGGGTTGAGGCTCAAGACCTTGCTACCCAGGAAACAACAACTCGACTGGCACGCTTCCTGAGACGAGTGGACGTGCTTTACGTCACAGTTTGTCTCGATGTTTTTCAGCAAGCGATTGCACCCGGTGTGAGTGCGCCTCAACCGCTTGGAATTGATGTTGTCACTTTTCTGAAGATCTTCCGCCAGGTCCTCGACTCTGGGAAAGTCACAGCACTCGATGTGGCTGAACTCAACCCCCACTTTGATCTTGATGGGCGCACCGCGAAGCTGGGTGCAGCCGTGTTGGGCACGGCATTTCAACATGCTCATTTCTGGAGCCAGAGTGCTCATAGCAGACGCCTCAGAGGAGAGGTCTCATGATCCGATTGGAGAACATTCGCAGTGCCACAGGGGTTGCCGTGAAAGACCCGTCTGACGCAAGACAGTGGCGCCTGCAGCGCCTTGGGGATGCCGCCTTGGTTGTGAAGGGTGAAGAGATCCTCTGGCATGGGCCTCGGGCGGAGTGTCCCGAAGAGTTTCGCTCGGCTGAAGTGCTTGATGGCAGAGGACGACTGGTCACTCCAGGGTTGATCGATTGTCACACTCATCTGATTTATGGGGGCGATCGCTCCGATGAATTCAACCGCAGGCTTCAGGGAGAAAGCTATGTGAGCATCGCCGCCAGTGGTGGGGGAATCCTCAGCACGGTTCGGGCCACGCGGTTGCTTTCGGAAGAAGAACTAGCAGACCTGTTGACGCAACGCGCTCAAGCTTGGTTGAGGCAGGGTGTGACCTGTGTGGAGGTCAAAAGTGGTTATGGCTTGTCACTTGAGGAAGAGCTCAAAATGCTGCGGGCTATTGCACGCGTTCAAAGAGAGTTCTCCGGAGAAATGGTGAGCACTTTTTTGGGGGCCCATGTTGTGCCTCCTGAGTTTGCAGGGCGCCGTGAGGCATATGTTGATCTCATCTGTGAAGAAATGATCCCACAAGTGGCCCAAACGACTCTGGCAGAGGCGGTTGATGTTTTTTGCGAGGGCATCGGCTTCACTCTGGAAGAAGCAAACCGTGTTCTGCAAACAGCAGTGAATGAGGGGTTGCACATCAAGATTCACGCAGAGCAGTTGAGCGACCTTGGTGGAGCGCGACATGCTGCCCTGCAAGGGGCATTGTCGTGCGACCACATTGAGTACCTCAACCCCATTGATGTGCCGGTGCTCGCCCATCAGGGAACGGTCGCGGTGTTGTTACCTGGGGCCTTTGTTTACCTGGGTGAAACGCAAAAACCACCTGTTGAGGTTCTGAGAAGTCAAGGTGTGCGTATGGCTGTGGCCACAGATCACAACCCAGGATCAAGTCCACTGCGTTCTCTTTGCTTGGCTGGAACCTTGGCCTGCCTCCATTTTGGGCTCACCGTCGACGAGGTTTTTTTGGGTATGACGGCTCATGCGGCCGCGGCTCTGGGTCGGTCTGAGCAATTGGGTCAGCTCGCAAGAGGTCACAAGGCACACTGTGCGCTTTGGAGTGTTGAGGCTGCGGATCAGCTGTTTTATGAATGCGGAGAAAATCGCTGCAGCGCAGCTCTCATCGGCGAAGAGATTCTGGAATGGACCCTAAATGAGGAGCGAAGAACATGACCCCCATCACACGGCACGATCCTTCTCGAAAGATCAGTGCACCCCGAGGAAACACTTTGCAGGCCGGCTGCTGGCAAACCGAAGCTCCGCTGCGCATGCTCATGAACAACCTCGATCCCGAAGTTGCGGAAGACCCGGCCGGTCTGGTGGTCTACGGAGGAATCGGTCGCGCTGCCCGCGATTGGGAGTGCTTTGATCAGATCGTGTCTGCCTTGAAGGCCCTTCGGGTTGATGAAACTCTTTTGGTGCAGAGCGGAAAACCGGTGGGGGTGTTCCCAACCCACGCCAATGCCCCGCGCGTTCTCATTGCCAACTCCAATCTCGTTCCCCACTGGGCCAATTGGGAGCACTTCAACGAACTCGACCGAAAAGGTTTGATGATGTACGGCCAAATGACAGCGGGTTCCTGGATTTACATTGGGAGCCAGGGAATCGTGCAGGGCACGTACGAGACTTTTAAAGAAGCTTTTCGCAAACACTTCGGAGGAGATGGCCAGGGCCGGTGGATCTTAACAGCTGGCCTGGGAGGCATGGGAGGTGCGCAGCCCTTGGCAGGAACCATGGCAGGAGCTTGCGTTTTGGCTGTGGAGTGTGATGAAAGCCGCATTCAGAAGCGCCTCGAAACAAAATACCTAGACGAACAGGCCCCCGATTTGAACACAGCATTGAAGCGCATTCATGCCGCTCGAAAAAGTGGTGAAGCAGTGTCGGTTGGTCTCTTGGGAAATGCGGCCGACGTGTTTCCAGAGATTGCAAGGAGGGCCGACTGGCCCGATCTGGTGACCGACCAAACGAGTGCGCATGATCCACTCAATGGTTATTTACCGCAGGGAATGAATCTGAGTGAAGCTGAGTCTCTTCGCAAGAGCGATCCTCAAGAGATGGTCCGTCGCGCCAAAGACTCCATGGCGGTTCATGTGCGTGCCATGTTGGAGATGCAAAGAAAAGGCAGCAACACCTACGCTTTTGACTATGGGAACAATATTCGGCAGATGGCTTTGGAGGCCGGCGCACCAGATGCCTTTGATTTTCCGGGGTTTGTGCCGGCCTATATTCGGCCGCAGTTTTGCCGCGGGGTAGGGCCGTTCCGCTGGGTGGCTCTGTCGGGCGATCCGGAAGACATCTACAAGACCGACGCTAAGGTCATGGAGCTCATTGATGATCCCTTCCTTCACAATTGGTTGAAAATGGCGCGAGAGCGCATCTCTTTTCAGGGTTTGCCTGCGCGCATCTGCTGGGTGGGTTTAGGGCAACGGCACCGCATCGGGCTGGCCTTCAACGAAATGGTCGCGAAGGGGGAACTGAAAGCACCTGTGGTCATCGGCCGCGACCACCTCGACACAGGGTCGGTGGCAAGTCCCAATCGCGAAACCGAAGCCATGAAGGATGGCTC
>JANQPW010000228.1 GCA_028285285.1 Silvanigrellales bacterium | reverse complement strand
ACCATACTGCGGGGGGCGCAGAACGGTTTTTTCCCGTGTGTCTTTAGCCCACGGGATGGGTTCGTGCAGCTTTTCCCCAGGGGGCAAACGGCTTTCTTTTTCAAAATGTGTCTTTGAAAAGTACCCAAAATTGTCGATCAGCCAGCGATCAATCTCTTCCTCGCTTCGGCCTTTGAGTTCAGGTACGTCTGCTCGAATGAGGCCGTAGTCTGCCAACGCAACCTGTGCAGGAGCGACTCGGCCGACAATTTCTGGACGAGAGCGGGGCACTTCTTCTGCGAACTTTTCAAAGCTGAAACTTTGGGGGGTGCTTTGGCTGCGTTTGAAGGGCAGAAGGGGTCGTTTTGCACCACCAAATGCCTGAGACGACGGGCTTCTTGTGACGCAAGAGGGCACACAGGCCAAGGCCAGCACGAGGAAAGCAAGGCTGGTGAAGGTTTGACGAGAGGGGTGAACGAGGCTGAATGATTTCACTGGCTCTTCCTTGGTGAAACAAATTGAAAGGATTCAATAGATGTTAACACCTGCCAGCTGCGGAAGCCCACTTCGTGGGCAAAGGTGTGAGGAAGAATGGGCCAGTTTTCTGATTCGATTTAGTCTTGGCGGTCGGTGATTTCTATGAGGTGGTAGCCAAACTGGGTTTTTACAGGGCCATGCACCACACCCACGGCCTCGTTGAAGACCACCTGGTCAAATTCAGGCACCATCATGCCCGGGCGAAAGCGACCCAGGCTGCCTCCTTCTTTTCCGGAGGGGCACGCCGAAACTTCAGCTGCGAGTTTTGCAAAGTCTTCGCCCCCTTCAATCTGGCTTTTCAGCTGATTGCACTTCTCTTCGGTGTTGACCAGGATGTGGCGGGCTGAAGCGGTTGTCATAACTGTCACTCCGTGCTGGTGAATGAATCGATATTGTGAAAGAGTGGGTCTAGCACACGCGTGTCGATAGGCGCAATGCCGACGCTGAGAAGGTAAGAATCTGCTCGGGTTGCCCTGGCGTTCGCAATGGCTGTTTGCGAGCACAAATAAAGGTCTTGAAATTGAAGAATATTTTAGAAAAGTTCTCCTGCTCTGGAAGCGTGCCCGCGCAGTGGCAAAGGCATGCCGCTACCGTTATGGCCTACCCCTTTGATGAAGAGGTTTGGTTTGGCCGGCTTCCTCAGGTGCGCGCGGAGTACCACGAGTTGGTGCGGGTGATTGCTTCAAAGGAAGACGTGTATCTTTTGGCGCAAAAATCAGAGTTTGAGGAGTTGCACGATACCCTTCCCGAGCTTTTGGCTGCTCCAGCGGAGCTGGGTCGTGTGCGCTTGCTGCCCATTGATTGCGATGATGTTTGGCTGAGAGACTCGGGGCCCATTGTGGCCTGCCTGTCAAACAATGAGCGGCTGGCTTTGGATTTTGAGTTCAATGCTTGGGGTCGTAAATTTCCCTGGGAAAAAGACAATGGAGTGGCCGCAAAAGTAGCAGAGTCTCTGACGCTGCCTTCCAAGCAGGTGCCGCTTGTTTTTGAAGGGGGGAGTATCGATTTCAATGGGGCCGGCGCTGCATTGACCACAAGGCAGTGTTTGCTTGAACCGCAGCGCAATCCGCAGTTTCGAGAATCGGAGCTCGATGCCATTCTGAAAAAAGTGTTTGAGCTCAAAGAGCTCATTTGGCTTGATGATGGACTTGTGGGTGATCACACCGATGGGCATGTCGACACTATTGCTCGGTTTGTGAATGAGGACACGGTGCTGTGTCATGTGGCCGAGGAGGCCGCACACCCCAGTTTTGAGAGGTTAGAAAGAAATCTCAAAACTCTCCAAAAGTTGGCACAAACTGGTCGCAGTGCTGTGCGTCACGTTGAGGCCATTCCGGTGCCCAAAAAAACAAGTCTTTTTGATCAGAAAGTTGCTCCCTTTTCCTATTTGAATTTCTACTTTTGTAACGCTGCGTTGCTCGTGCCACAGTTCGGAGATGAAAACGATTCGCGGGTGCTTCAAATGCTTCAGAAGTGGTGCACCGATCGGCCTGTTGTGGGTTTACCCGCAACCCACATCATGACAGGCGGGGGCGTGTTCAATTGCCTCACACAGCAAGTGCCCGTGGGTGAAGGAGAGTCTTGTGGTCACTAAAAGTGAAGCCATGGCCGTGGCAGCCATTCAAATGAGCCCTCAGGAAGATCGGCTGCAGAACGTGGAAGCTGCAAAGCGTTTGGTGCGAGAGGCCGCAGCTGCGGGCGCGCAGATTATTTTGTTGCCCGAGCTTTTTGAAAGCCTTTATTTTCCTCAAACAGAGGAGGAAGGTTTTTTTGACTGGGCTCAAGAGGTGGGTCCTGACCATTCTTTTCTGCCGGCCTTTCAAGAGATTGCTCGGGAAAATCAGGTTGTGTTGCCGGTGAGTTTCTTTGAACGAGCTGGACCTTCCTATTACAATAGTTTGGCTGTGATCGACGCCACGGGAGACATCTTGGGTGTTTACCGCAAAACCCACATTCCAGATGGCCCTGGGTACGAAGAAAAGTACTATTTTTCTCCAGGTGCCGATGCACCACGAGTGTACGAAACCCATCATGGGCGATTGGGCTGTGGCATCTGCTGGGATCAGTGGTTTCCCGAAGTGGCTCGGGTTCTCTGTCTCCAGGGGGCTGAACTTTTGCTTTACCCTACCGCCATTGGTTCAGAACCAGAGGCAGCCGGGGAGCTTGACACTCGCTTCATGTGGCGACGAGCCATGATTGGCCACGCCGTTTGCAATGCTGTTCCCTTGGTTGCTGCAAATCGCTGCGGAACAGAAGGAAGCCAGCGCTTTTACGGCCACTCCTTCGTTGCGGATCCTCAAGGTGAGCTGGTTCAGGCTGCGGCCGAAGAGACTGAGGTGATCTTGCACGCGCGGTTTGATCGCGATGCCCACCGGCGGTTTCGGGCAGGAATGGGTTTTTTTCGCGACCGCCGACCAGAACTTTACAAGGACATTCTGCACCGGGAGTGTTGACGAAAGACCCTCGTGAAGGTAGTGTTACTCCTTATCTTGTCAATTGAAGTCGGTTAGCGGCCGGCTTTCCCCCAAAAACACCAGAAAGAGAGGTGCAAAATGAGCAAGACAGCAATCGCTCCAGTGATTCCAATCAGCGCCGCTCGAAATGTGACAGGCTTAGCGCCGTTTTGTTTCTGATAGTCGTTTTTATCGGTTGAGTCTGAAAAGGGCGACTTTTTCTGGTGCTTGAGCTCGGTGGCGGACGATCATCGGCTCTTCGTGTCACTTGTTACTCTTGGGATCAGCGAAACAATCAAATTTTGAAAACTGCCCCAATTCTGCCTTTTACGGGCTTTTGAGGGGCGTGGCCGCGCGGTTGGAGGTGATCTCCGCTGTGTAGAAAGTGCCTTTGGAGAATGAAGTGTCTTTTGTTCTGAAAAAAATAAAATCAGCAATTCCCGATCTGTTCTTCTGGAGTGCGTTACCCCGGGAAAGAAAAGAACACTATGGCGAGGATAGTTTCAGCGCCAGTGAAGGGCTCTTTGCTTCCTTGAAAGACCGCAATCAGGATGAACTCCGTCTGTTGCTTCTCACACATGGCGTTGTTGGGGGCCTCTTTCGCTTGTTGAAACGTGAGGCTTTGTTGGCACTCGCCTGGAACTTGCTCAGGCTGGTTTGTGGGCTATCGGCCCCGTTTCTTTTGCATGAGCTGCTCCTGCTGCTTGGAGGAGACACTAAGTCTGGTGCGAGCCTGTTCACCCCCTTGTTGTTGGCGGTTGGGTTTGCAGCTGTTTCTCTCGTGGCCTCACTGTCCATGCAGCATTTTTTCAACATTGGTTTGATCGCATACCAGAAATCGGTCGTGATTCTGGGGCAATCTGTGTATGCCACAACGCTGCTTCTTCCCCTGCGTGAGCGCAAGAAGCGAAGGGGCGGAGACATGGTGAACCACATGTCGAGTGATTCTGAAGCTGTGGCGGATATCTTCATTCTCGTGGGTGATTTTTTCTATTCCATAGCCTGTATTGTTTTTGGTTTTGCGCTGCTGTTCTTCTACTTGGAAGAGGCAGCCCTGATGGGTTTGGCATTTTTTATTGCTTTGGTACCTCTTGGCCGCTGGGTTGGTCGGCGTTTCTGGAAGCATGAAGAACTGGTGATGGCAGAGAAAGATCAGCGCATTGAAGCTCTGAGTCAGGTTCTCTCCGCTATTAAGGTGATCAAGTGCTTTGGCTGGGAAAAAGCCTCGGTCTCTAAAGTCGGCGCTATTCGAAAGAAAGAACTGCGGCACCGCAAGTTCATTGTGGCGCTTGAGGCGTTGGCTCGCTTTCTGTTTGTGGGCACGAGCTACCTTGCTGCGGCAGCAACTTTTCTCGCCTATGTGTTGTGGGTTGGTGAACTGAATGTGGCTCAGGTTTTTGCTTCGCTTGCCGTCTTTAAATTGATTGAGGAGCCCTTTGGGCAGCTCACAGTTGATCTGTCGGGGCTGATGAACGTGAGGGTTTCGGCGAAGAGAATTGCCGAGTTTCTGGCTGCAGGATCTTCACCTGCAATGGTTTTGGGCTCTCCCTCTTCGTCATCTTCAGAAATGTTGGCGCTTCAGGGAGCCACAGCCCCAGCCGACGACCGTTCCGGCTTTCGCCTCGACAACGTTCATTTTTCCGTTTCTCGGGGAGAGGCTGTGGCCGTTGTGGGAAGCGTGGGGAGCGGAAAGACCAGCCTCTTACTTGCTTTGTTGGGAGAATTGGAGCTGGGTGCGGGCACGCTGTTTCGGAATGTCGTTGGGCTTCGGGGCCTTTACGTGCCTCAGGAGGCCTTCATTCAAAATGCGTCTGTGAGCTCAAACATCACCTTTGGGGGAGATTTGGAGGCTGTCGATCTGGTGAGTGTTGTCGCCGATGCCGGGTTGAGCCTGGACGTGGAACGCATTCCCGGAGGCCTTGCTGGTGAGATCGGTGAAAATGGTGTCAACCTTTCCGGCGGGCAGCGCCAGCGGGTGAACTTAGCTCGGGTGGCCGCTGCCGCTGACTCCGAGAGTGACATTGTGATGCTCGACGACCCCTTTTCTGCGCTCGACCCTCGCGTGGAGGGAGATTTGGTGGATCAGTTGCTGTTTGGGCGGTGGAAGAACAAATCTCGTGTTGTGGCCACACATCGTCTGGCCCATCTGCGTCGCTTTGACCGCATTGTGCACATGGAGTCTGGTCGTGTGGTGGGAGAGGGAAGCTATGAAGAACTGCTGCAGAGTTGCACCGAGTTTCGCAGCTTTGTTGAGGCCCATCAAGAAAACTCTGGAACTCAGCTGGCACATGAAGACGATCTCGTCGAGGTGAAGACGGGGGAAAAAGCCCAAAAAACCACAGTGGCAGACGCAAGTTTTGTGGCTGAAGAAGATCGGGAGCGAGGGGTTGTGAAGTGGAGTCACTATTTGGCCTTGCTCCGCACACTCATAGGAACGGGGAGGCTTCGTTGGTTGCTGGGCGGCCTTTTGTTTGTGAGTGTTCTTGCTGCCGTTGCTCTTCCACTCGGGCAAAGCCTGCTTCTGTCGCGCATCGACTTTGCAGCAGATGGTCATGGCTTGAAAGACCTGAGCATATACGCGTTTTTGGGTCTGGTCGCGGTCGTGGCATCGGTTTTTCAGAGCTTCCTGTGGCGGAGCCGTTCGTTGGAGTCGGCCAGTCAAATGCATGATCAGGCGCTGAGTCGGGTGGTGAGGGCGCCAGCGCGCTTTTTCGACCTGAACCCGTCTGGTCGTATTGTGAACCGGTTTTCTGCCGATCTCTCAGCTCTGGAAACACAGCTGGCCTGGGCCACGGATGCTCTTGCTCGAAATTCGATTTCGGTTTTGGCAAGCCTAGCTTTGCTCTTGTTCTACTTTCCCGCTCTGGCGCTTTTGGTGTTGCCCAGCATTCTTTTGTTTCGCCGTGTGCAGTCTCGGTACCGGGTTGTGGCACGTGATGCCAAACGCTTGGAGTCGGTCAGTCGCTCTCCCCGCTTTTCTCAGTTTAAAGAAACAGTTGCTGGGCTTGAGGTGGTGCGATCCTTCGGTCGCCAGAACGCGTTTCGAAGTGAGTTTGAAAAGAGGCTGTTTCGGCACATGAAGATGTTCCGTGCAAGCACACTGGCCAATCGTTGGTTGTCTGTGCGGGTGTCGTTGCTTTCTTCTGCACTGTCATTTGCTGTTGCAGCTGCCGTGGTCGTTGCGTCCACACAGGGTCAAATGGCTCTGGGGGCTGTGGGGTTGCTTTTGACTTGTTCCATTGGCTTTTGGGAGTCGTTGAACTGGGCCGTTCGGAGTTTCAGTGAAATTGAGTCGCGCATGACAGCCTTTGAACGCCTCCAGTCTTATGCTCACATTGAGACCGAGGCATCAACACGGGAGCACCCCTTTGGAAAAGGGGGTGAGTCGGCAAAAAACGAATTGTTGCTCAGCTTTCGGTCTGTTTCTCTGAGATATGCTGAGCACCTGCCTGAGATTGTGCGGGAATTTTCCTTGAGCATTCGCCCGGGAGAGAAAGTGGGTGTTGTGGGCCGCACTGGTTCTGGAAAATCGTCTTTGTTCCAGGCCTTGTTTCGTTTCATTCACCCTCACGAAGGGCAAATTCTTTTTCGGGGGGTCGACACCCGAAGTATGGAGTTGGAGGCGCTGCGCTCTCAGTTTGCTCTGGTTTCCCAAGACTCCTGTCTTTTGCCCACAACCATTCGTGAGAACCTCGATCCTACCGGTCGACAGAGTGATGCTGCTTTGTGGCAGGTGCTGGAAAAGGTTCGCTTGGCAAAAACTGTCCGGCGGCTCTCAGGTGGTCTGGATCACGAGTTGAAGGAGGGAGCTGCCAATTTGAGTTTGGGGCAGCGTCAGTTGTTGTGCCTGGCTCGGGCTATTGAAAAGCGGGCTCCTGTGTTGCTCTTGGACGAGGCCACGGCCAGTGTTGACGTGCTGAGCGATCAAATCATTCAAGAGGTGATCCGCAATGAGTTGCCAGAGGTGGCGGTGATAGCCATTGCTCATCGGGTGGAAACACTTGTGGGTTATGACACCATTTGTGAGCTGGAGAATGGTCAACTGAAGTCACTGCGGCGTCGATCCAAAAGCCTTGACTTTGCTCCACCGCAGAATATCGTGCCAGAGCTTTCGCCGGTAGTTTGGGAGACACAAGAAAATGGAAAACCACAAGGAAAATGGGAGCCTCAGGCGGCGTCAACATTGGGTTCCGGGCCTGGCACAGCCTGAAGAAACTGATGTCATAGCCCGTGGTGGTTTGCTTCACGCCTTTGAACGGCGACGAAGTCCGCTCTGGCCTGGGGGGCCATTGGTTTCCGGAATTGGTTTTGGAGCACAACGACTGCGAGTTGACGACCCGACTCTCCATCAGCAAAGTGCGGAGGCTCTTGAGCACGCTCTCAACTTGGGTGTGAATCTCGTTGATGTGGCAACCGCCGACTTGGATGGGCAGAGCGAACTGCTTGTGGGGGAAGTCCTTGCGCAGTGGTTGGCCCAGCCTGGACACAACCGGTCGCAGTTGGTTTTGATAGGTAAGGTGGGGAATTTGCTGGGGCACGCCATGGAGCGCGTTGTTTCGCGGGAGCGTGCTGGAAAAACCGCTGTGAACACTCAGTTCTTAACGCCGACCTCCGGGTTTTCCTTTGCTCCAG
>JANQPW010000312.1 GCA_028285285.1 Silvanigrellales bacterium | reverse complement strand
GCCTTTGCGCGAAGACGGAACCGAAGATCTGGCAAGCGCTGAATTGCGCACAGCTCCGACTTTGGCAACGGAAACAAACGTTGAGTCGACCTACAACTTTGGAAACACTCAACAATCTCCCAAGCAGGGCGAGAAGTTCGTTGTTGTGAACCCTCCCAACCAGCAGCAACAAAAACCTCAGCCCAAACCACCTAAGGGCGGAAAAGGCAAAAACGGGTCTGGCTACTACGCATTGGCCAACGTGACCACCACCAGCGGAGCCATTGCCATTGGTCGTCGTGGCGTTGTGGTTTCCGGAAACCACACCAGCGTGGGCAACAATGGCCTGGGCTATGGCCATGGCTTGTACGGTGCCTACGGCAACTCTTACGCTGGTGGAAGTTCCTATGGATATGGCTACAGCAGTAGCTCCAGCTACAGCAGCAACTACTACAGCAACTACTACAGCAACTTCTACCGTCCTGTTTACCGCAGCCGACACCGCTTCGGTGGCTATGGTGCGTACTGGGGCTACTACCACCGACCCATTCGCTACGTGCGCGGTGGACACTGCTACTACGTTTACCCTCGTCCTCGTTGTTCCGGCTACTGCTACTACTGAGTCGAGACGGCTTTCAGCCGTGTGACTTGGAAAGGGTTGCTCTGACCTTTTCCTATCAGGAAAGAGAAAATGACCTCAAAGGGAAAAAAGCCTCCCTTTGAGGTTTTTTAATTGCAACGCACGAACTTTTGTGGTTTTTCAGGGGAATGTTTCTACAGTTGCAAGAGGAGACCCCATGAAAGGTGATGCAGCCATTATTGAAGCCCTCAACACGGTGTTGGCCAACGAACTCACTGCTGTGAACCAGTATTTTTTGCACGCACGCATGGCCGATGATCAAGGCTACAAAAGCCTGGGCAAGAAAATTTATGACGAATCCATTGAAGAGATGAAGCACGCCCAGCTTTTGATTGATCGCATTCTTTTTCTAGAGGGTCTTCCCAATCTTCAGAAGCTCAACAAGATCCATGTGGGTGAAACCGTTCCTGAAATGTTCGAGGCCGACTTGGCCTTGGAAAACAAGGGCCGAGATGACCTGAAAGCTGGGATCAAGCTCTGTTTTGAGGTTGTGGACCACGGAACACGCGAGCTTTTTGAGCACATTTTGGTCGACTCCGAGGAGCACATTGACTGGATTGAGAGTCAAATCAACGTGATCAAAGAAATCGGCAAAGAAAATTACCTTGCCCAACATATTGAAAAGAAAGATTAAAAAGCCTAACCTGTTAGGTTTTCTAAAAGAAATTTCTTTCATTTGCTAATGATAATCATTCTCGACTCCGATATACTCTTATGAGAGTGAGGAGTTCGTTGAATGTTTGTTTGTGTTTGTCACGCTTTAAGGGAATCAGAACTCAAGGAAATCGTGTCTCGAAATGGCTGTCGGAATCTCGACGATCTGGCAGGCCACACCCCAGCGGGCTCGCAGTGTGGGTGCTGCCTGATGGAGCTCGAGGCGGCACTCTTACCGGAAGACGCCACAGACGTTGAGCTTGAAGAAGCTTCCGACAAAGAAACCAGTGCTCAGCTTCCGTCCGACAAAGTCCTCGAAGAGGGTTGAGGCAAAGCCTTTTGCACTTCTGATTTTTCGCTTTTTTCCGGAACACATGAAACAAAAGCAGAGGCCACCATGGCGCTCAACAGCCCAATCAGCAATCGTTGAAGGGAAAAGGGGTCATGCATGGGGCGAGCTCCGCAAGCCAAGGTTGTGGGGAGGAACTCCCTCCAGTGTATGCTTGGGCTGGGAATGGCGCAAGGCAGGGGCCAACAACTCTGCAAAGAGCTCTACCGGATCAGTGAGTCGTCGCGCCAGGGGTTGGGCTGGGTTCTCCAGCCGCGGAGCGGTGCGTGAGGGGAAAAAGCTGGATTTGAAATTGGTAGACCTGATCACCCTGATCTTCCTCAAGCACCTCGGCAAAGCGCTCTTGAAACTCTCGAATGAGCTCCTTGGCTCGCCCCATGTTTTTGCTGTTGAGCGCCAAGGTTTGTGAGGACACCTCTCGCTCATCTGCAGATGCATTCCGGAGACTGTTTTTTGCGTTTTCCAACATTTCTTCGTGGTACCGCTTGATGGCTTCAGAAGCAATGTCGTTGGAGGTTTCTAAGCGCCCTTCGCGCTGCACGACCTTACCGTTGCTGTCGACGGTGATCAGGTTCAGGTCTTGAAGAATCTGAATGGCGTGGGAGATTTGCCTCAGGTTCACCTTGAAGCGCAGCATGTTGGCGATCCAGTTGGCGTCTAGCCGGAAGTGGTGGAGCCGGAGCATTTCTCGAATGGTGAGGAAGTACCAGTTGGAGATGGTTTGGAAGGTCTTTTCATCGACGCTGCGGCGGCTCTCGGTAGAGTACTTTTTCCCGAGCTTTTCGAGCATCAGGGTGTTGGTCTTGGGGTCTGTTTTCAGCTTGTCGAGCTGGACGAGGTCGCGAAAGTACTCCGCCTCTCGGGCTGAGAACCCAAAATACCCGACCAACTTGTCGACGAGTTTGGGCCCGGGGTGTCTGTCTCCATGAATGATGCGTGTGATTGTGGCGGTTCCGCCAAGTCCAAGGCGCTTGGCCCAGGCTCCGTAGCTCCACTGAGGATTCTTCCGCTTTTGCTCCTGCGCGTGCGCAATGAGGAAAGTCCGGTAATCCAGAAACTGATTCAGCTTTGGATAATGTGTGGCCACCTTTAACCTCCTCTTTTGAGATCACACTAGCAAAAAAAAAAGTCCATTGAACACAAATCAATTGAATACACAAAAACTTGGTAATTGGCTAGCCAGACAAATTGTCCCAAAATGTGCAATTAAGGTGCTCATTTCTCAGCTCCCAGTTGAACAACTCTTCCTGCAATTGAGATGTTGATTCGCGCAGATTGAAGAGTTCCATCGCTCAGTACGAGAGTCGCCTGACAGTACGGGAGCACACTGTCGGCAGAAGAGCTCTGAAGGTTCAGGGTAAAGCTCCACTTTCCTGGCAGCGGTGTGGCAGCTCCGCCTTCCACAGTTGCACCACCTTCGGGAGTCACCTCGAGGGTGACCACTTTTCCGGCAAAGTCTTGATTTTCGCTGATGTCGACCACATAAAAACCCGGGGCCGCTGTGGCGCTCGTGTCCACCACATGTGTGAAGGTGCAAGCCGGAAGCGGTTCCGGTTGGGTGGCTTCTTTGGAAGCGTCTGTCGGCACTTCGCCCGGCGCCGATTCACTGGGCCCCGATGTGTTTTCAGGCGTAGTGAAGTCTTCACGGTTTTCGTCGGTGCCCTCGTCTTTTGTGGGGTCGGGATCCTGTCTGTGGGGGTTGCCTCCTTCTGTGCCGCAGCCACTCGCCAGAACCAGAGCGAGGAGAAGCGTGGGTGCAACAGGCGTTTGATCAGCCCAAGAGAGGAGCGCCTTTTTCAGAGAAACCTGGCAGACAAAACTCATGTTCAATCCACCTCCGTGAATGGAAAAAATTGTATGTTGAGCTGATAGACTTGGTCACCGTCTTCACCACAGTCTTCAGAAAGCTCCAGAATGCGTGCTCGAAACGCCTGGATCTCCGACTTGATTTTTTGCGTCGTGTCGGCGTCAACCCGCACCGTGACAGCACTGATGTCGCGTCGCCAGCCTTCAATGCGCGTCATTGATGTGCGGCCATGTTCGATTAGCTGATTGTGATAGCGAAAA
>JANQPW010000178.1 GCA_028285285.1 Silvanigrellales bacterium | reverse complement strand
AGTAGCTATTATAATTAAAGTCAGTAGGGCAATTACAGTTTTCACAGCCTTGAATCCATGGTGCTCGATGTCCGTAAGAGGTGGGGTTTTCTGAAAGTGGACATCAACCCTCCCTCTCTCCTTTCTGGCTGCGGATGCAACTGTGATGCCATGTGGTGTGCCGAGCTTGACCTTTTTGAGGCCATTGATTAGATCAGGGCATTCCTGAAGCGTTCGTAGCTCAGTTGGTTAGAGTACTGCCTTGACATGGCAGGGGTCCCGTGTTCAAATCACGGCGAACGCACCATCACCTTTTTTACTGATATTGTTGACCTTTTTTCTCAATATTCTCGAATTCCTCTTGAACCTGTTGTACAGCCTCCGGCAGTGTGCTCGAGTCCGATGTGAGAAACTGGCACGCACGCTGGAGAGATTTTGAGTTCGAAAGCTCTTGGAGCTCTTGGCAGTATTGGGAGATGAGTTCTTTGTCGACCCTTTGGTGCATTGTGACAGTGGGAACAACGCCGGACAGCTGCAACCAGTCGTTTTCATTGCCCGTTTCCTGGATCTGTCCAAAAAAGTCTTGCTTAGCCCTTGGAGTGCTTACCTCCAGACCCCGTGAGATCAAGCCAACGAGGTTGGAGTTGTGTAGGCTAAACACGGGGCCACCGCTTGCGCCTGGCGAGTTGTCGGCATTGGTGACGGCAGTTGTTTTGGTTGCCCACTGCATGCTTCCCGCCATCATGTGCGGTTCGGCGATTTTGACCGAACTGACGGAGAAGCTGTCTGAGTGTTCATATTCTCTGAGGGCAGTTTCTATGAATTTTTCGACCAGTTCAAGGCATTCCTTCTGAAGAATCGTTTCTTTGCTGCAAGAGCCGTCTTTGATGCTCTCTTGCACAGAGGCACTAGAAACGATCTGACGAAACGACTCTTTGTGGTGATCGCTTCTTTCATTCCGTGCTGTGGAAAGAAAGCCATTGTATCCAAACTGAAGCACGTCAATGCCTTCTGTTTCGGAGCCGACGAGGTTTGACTTCTCTGCAATGGGCAAGACCAACTCCAACTCATCGTCGATGGTCGAGCTGTGGATCACCAAGGAGAAATCCTCGAGAAAGTTTCTTCGGAGGAAGTGCACTTCAAGCTGGTCGGTCACCGTTTTCTTTTGAAAGGACTGCTCCTGGAGCAGATACCTCTCAGTCGGGCATTTCCCAACCTTCATCCCCTGGGTGCTTGGCTTCGTTGAGAATGCATGTGCGACGGACAGAGAGATCGCCGGCTCACCCTGCAAGTTTGTGGCCACAACCACCCCGGTTCCGTTCGAGCGAGAGGCAGAAATGCCCTCCGGAGGTGTGAGCGTGCCGTTGTTTGGATTGCTGAGATCAAAACACAGTCTGATCAAGATCGTGTGCTGAAACCCAAGGGCGATGAGCTTCATGAGAGAGTCTTTGGGGATTTTGCTGAAGCTTTTGACGCGGGGAAAGGCCTCTCTCAGCTCTCCTTCTGCCTTGATGAAGTCTCCGGTTAGGTTGTGGAGGCTGTTCCATTTTGAGTTGGATTTCAGGTCTGGGAGGCTTGCAGGAAAGCAGCTGGTTCCAGTGAGAAAAATCAGAAAAGTGATCCAGGTTGATGAACTCCGAAAATGGGAGGGAGCGTTTCTCGTGATCCTGTGCTTCAAGGTCGACCCTCCTCTGGTCCTTCGCCGAATTGTCCCTTCAATTGCTGCTTAAGAATAGCATTTGTTTCTGGCGTCAATTCTTTGAAAGAAAGCCATTAATGGGCACTGAGGTCGAGGTTGCCTGTGTAGAGAGCTTGAATGCGGGGTCTGAACTTTTTCTTGTAGACTGCCAGGGCGTCCTCCGCACTCAGCCTTTTCGACTCATCGGAATTGGAAGCCACTTCATAGATGAACTGGTGAAGGTCAAATTGCATTCTGTTTTGTGCACCCAGAAAAATCAGAGTTGTGTGCCGGTGGGCATCAGACAGCTCTACGTTTTGCAGAAGTACGTCCAGCTCTTGGGGAAGTTTGTTGTAGATCCGTGGTAGGTCTTTTCTTGCGAACCCACCAAAGCGGAGCACAAGGTCAATGGCAAGCGCTTCGGGTGGGTTTACGCTGCGCACTTCAGCATGTTCGAAGCCTCTTTGAATGTCGGTAAAAAACTCCTCGTGCAAAGGGAAGCTCACGCGATTGATTCTTTCCATTTGTGAGTTTGCAGCACCAGACCAGTAGTGTTGGAACTGAGTTCCCACGAGCTCCAT
>JANQPW010000154.1 GCA_028285285.1 Silvanigrellales bacterium | reverse complement strand
AACCCCTATGTGCCTCTTGCTTCGGTGGGCCCCTGGATTGTGACCAGTTGTGGGGCAGTGATTCACGACTCAGGTGGCTACGGAATGCTGGGTCAGGGGCAAAACCCTCAACACGTGTTGAAGGCCATGTCTCGGCCGCACACAATGGCCAACATCATGACGGCGAGTCTGTCGCAAAGAGCTTTTATCGAAGCCCTGCGCCAGGAAATCGGTCACACTCGGGAAGGCGCGAATCGTCATCCCTTTCCGCAGTTTCTGTGCTTGAACTCAGGCTCTGAGGCGGTGACTTTTGCCTTTCGCATCTCTGATATCAACGCTCATCGCGCCACTCAAAAGGCTGATGGAGGTGGCAAAGAGGGCCGTCATGCGGGCAAACCCATCAAGATTTTGGCCTTTAAGGGGGGCTTCCATGGGCGCACCGATCGTCCTTCGCAAGCTTCTGATTCTTGTTTGTCAACTTATCGCCAAAAACTGGCCTCGTTTCGAGATCGTGACAACCTCATCACGATTGAGCCCAATAGTGTTTCTGAGCTGGAGGCAGCGTACAAACGCGCCACGGCGGAAAACTTCTTTATTGAGGCTCTGCTTGTTGAACCGGTGATGGGAGAAGGCAACCCTGGTGTTCCTTTGGAGGCCGCCTTCTATAAACGCGCTCGTGAGCCCACAAAGGAGCATGGTTCGCTCCTCGTCGTTGACTCCATTCAAGCGGGAATTCGGGCCCATGGTGTGCTGAGTGTGCTGGACTATCCTGGGTTTCAAAAGCTGGAGCCACCCGACGTGGAAACTTATTCTAAGGCTGTCAATGCCGGGCAGTACCCGCTTTCAGTGGTGGCCTTTGGCCCCGAAGCGGCGCCTCTTTATGAGCAGGGCGTTTATGGAAACACGATGACAGCCAATCCTCGAGCTCTTGATGTGGCAACTGCGGTTTTGCGAGCTCTCACCCCCGATCTCAGAAAAAACATCGTTGCTCGCGGCCAAGAGTTTGTAGAGAAATTCTCCGCTGCTCAAAAGGAACACCCCGATGTGGTGACGGGTGTTCAGGGAACGGGGCTTCTTTTTAGCGTGGCCATCAATCCAAAGATCTTCAAGGTCGTGGGCCGCGGCGGCTTAGAGGAGTACCTCCGCAAGCAGGGAATCGGTGTCATCCATGGAGGCAGCAATGCCCTTCGTTTCACCCCTCCTTTTGATGTGACCAGCGAAGAGGTCGATCTTGTTGTGGGAGCTGTTAAACAGGCCTTCCAAAAAGCGCCGAGACTGTAGAAATCACTCATAAGCCCAGACGGGATCACATCTTGAGTTGGCCGGAAGCTGTCACACAAGCGCAAGGTTGAGGCGTCGGTGGGCGCAGTGTGCCGAAAAGTAGGGCACATAAGCCCGACGAGAACGATGAGATTGCGATTGTGTGACAGCTTCTATACAAAATGATCGGGAAGTATTGTCGCTACCTCGCTCAGGGTGTACAAGGCTCAGCAAAACCCGATTGTGAATTGATCAACGTTTGTTTTGTTGAGTGCAACTGACGAGGAGATAACTATATGATGAAGGCAACTTTTGGTGCAAAATCTGTATCCGTTTTTGTGAGCACGGCATTGATCAGCGGAGTGGCTCTGGCTTCTCCTCAGCCTGAGCCTGAACCCGAGCCCAATCCAGAGCCTAACTTTGAAGAAATTGATGCTTTTTTTGGACTTCTTCATGGTGTTCGTTGGAGCGGGGAACTCACCCGTTACAACGAAGACAATGAAGTCTTGGGTTCATCGATAGATTCGTATTCTGCCTGCTACAACGATGAGTCGCCTGATTCTCGATCTTTTCTGATGCTGGGCTCTAGCACTGATGCAGAAACCTATGAAGAGCTTGAAGTGCGGACCGATCTCGAGTTCATGTCTCCAAGTTCCATTGTGCTTCAAGACCGTATCGATGGTGAACTTGTTGATGATGTGCAGGAAGATGAAGTGAGCTTTAGCTTGTTTGGGTCAACCTTTTCTATGGCCTATGAGTCTGAAGGTGGGTGCAGCTTCGTGACCCAACAGATGCATTTTGACATGGAGTCGAGCACTTGGTCAATCACAGGAACCTGCGTTGTGGATGGGGAAACCCAATACTTCCATGGCAAGATGCAAGACATTTATGATGTGGATTGCTCGGAAATTGAAGCTCAATAATTTTGAGTTCCTCCCCTGCGTCCTGCTGCTGCGAGGGAGGTTTCCTCCTTTCTTGTTTTATTCTTTTATTCCAGTGGTGTGCATTGTGAGAGGCCAAAGTTGAGACTCTGCCGCACGCGATCAGGATCTCTCGGATACAGGTAGGCGATGCCCAGCTTGTCGTCGAGTTGCAGCCGTATGGTCTGCTGCCGGGCGGAAAGGTAGGACATCACCGAATTCTCGGTTTC
>JANQPW010000148.1 GCA_028285285.1 Silvanigrellales bacterium | reverse complement strand
CCACGGCACCAAGGACGGGGGCCGGGTGAAACTGAAACCCCTCCACCTTCATGGCAAAAAAGGTCCAGAAGCTACCACCGCGTGCTGAGTGACCGGTTGAAGTGGCTGCAAGAGAAAGGTGCTCTCTTTTGGCAAATCGAAGAAGAATGGAGTTCACAAAATCGAAGTATGCGGTGTTCTGCGATTTGAAGGCATGCAGAAGGCCAGGGTGCAACCCCAGTACGGAGCTTTCCCCGACCTCGGGTGATTGCTTTTTGATCTCCATGAATGACGACAAGAGGTCTGCGAATTCGTCTTGAGAGTAGCTGTAAACCAGGTGCATCGAGAGATCGTGAAGCCCCGATTGGAACACGAGGCGCATTTGGGGGTGTTCACATTCGGGCAGGTCTTTGGCCAGGCAGGGCTCTGGATCAATGCGCACACCCACGAGGTGAAGATTTTCATATAGCCTGTCTCCGCCAACGAGGAACTTCGATCGGAAGTGTTGATCAAACGATTGCCGGGGAAGAAGTTCTTCAGTGCCTTGTTCGCCAGGCACATGCCACCAAAGCCGAATCAGTTTGTTCACGAAAGGGCCTTGAAAAGCGCGAGGAAAGAGGATGCTGACGTCATGAGGAGCCCACTTCATGGAATCAGATGAGGAATCGTCGAGATCCAGGACACGCCCTAATGGGCTCTTGCCTCCAAAAGTGCAAGCAAGCGGACCACCCACAAGAAGGCAAGCTGCCAATATGGGAAGAGCTTTTTTGAGCATGATGGTTTTCCTCACCCAGTTTCGTTGGAGAGTGGTGGAGATTCTCCGTGACTCGAGAACTGTATGCAAAATCTGTTCCAAGACTCTGATAGGTGGGCGGGCTTCATCGGCACACGGGGTGATGATGTCACTCGTTTCGTAAGATCGACCTTCGCACTTCAAGGTCTCGGTGAATGGCTTTGTTTACGAAGCCAACCAGCCAATTCAAATCGAGACGCTCCTCTTCATTGAGCCCGAACTCCGTTGCCTTTTGATTGATCAAATCCATCGCCGCTGTGACTCGTTGATGCGCGCTGCTGAGCGAATCTTCAGTCCATTCTCCGCTGGTCAAAGCTATGGGCAAAAGCTTCTTTGTTAGAGTCTGATAGGTCGTTACCCCTACGGCAAAAACGTCATTCAGGCAATTCGATTTCCATTTCCCAGACGGATTTGTTGATTGCCCCTCAAAAGCTTCATGCGGAATGAATCCGTCTGTTAGCGTCAAGACTGGGTCTTCATGACACCGCGAAAACGAATCAAAGTCGATAAGGAGCAGTTTGTCTCTGTTGATCAAAATGTTTTGAGGTTTGATATCATTGTGAGAATGGCCCGATTCATAAAGCTTCTTTGATATTTTGAGCAGAGTCGTCGCAAACAATCGGATCTTTCGAACTCTTTCGATGAATTGTTCATGAGATTGCGCGTCGA
>JANQPW010000138.1 GCA_028285285.1 Silvanigrellales bacterium | reverse complement strand
GCCCTGGCTGGAGAAGGCCCCTTCACTGTTTTTGCCCCTACCGATGCAGCTTTCGCCAAACTGGGTCAAGACGTGATTGACGAGCTCCTGGCCAACCCTGAGCAGCTGGCCAGTATCTTGAAGCTTCACGTGGTGGCCGGTGAGTTCGATGCGGCAGCTGTGCTGGAAGCAGGAGTGCTCGAAACCATTTCAGAGCAACCCCTTCGGGTAGACGTCAGCGAAGAAGCTGTGCGTATTGGCAACGCAACGCTGCTCCAAGCAGATGTTCGCGCTTCCAACGGCATCATTCACATTCTCGATGATGTGATCACCGATTCCGACCCAGACTAAGGTCGGCACTGTTTAGAGCAGCCGCTTGTACTCGGTGGTGGCCTGTGCTCTGGCCTGCCCATTGCGGGGAAGCAGGGTCATATTGGTTTTTGGCAGGCTGTTTGTTTCATTGAGCCCCAAACGCTTGAAGCCAGCTACAGACTCAAACCCTGTCACTTTTCCATTTTGATCAGTATCTGGCTTCACCAGATCAACCGTGCCATCCGCATTCACCTTTGAGGGCTTCTTGGGATCATCGCTGGGTGTGAAGTTCCCCTTAAGAACAATGTAACCCGAGTCGTCGTAAACACTCGCAGTTCCTGCCTTCAATTGATTCGCAGCGTCGAACATCAGGGTGAACCACGCCTTTGTGAGCTGCTCAGAATCATTGGGTGAGGAGCAGTGCTCAACAAGATAGCCTTCGATGGTTCCTGGAGCTCCCAGAAAGGCTGTCATCACATCGGGAAGGTAGGTTGTGTAGAAGAAAGCAATGTTGTGGGTTCCCCACACTTTTCCGCTGGGTCCCAGATCTTTTCGGGTGTTTCCTTCGAAGCGTAAGAATGTGTTCAGATCCACAAGAATGGTGAGCTCCAGGTTGGTTTCAACCGTTGTGGGTTCAACTGGAGCAGCCGCTTCGCCCTCGGCCCCTGGAGCGGGCTCTTCCGTTCGTTTTTGCGCTCCTGCACCAATTGCAAGAGGCGGTATTCGAATGTCCACCTCAAAGTTAGCAGCACGGTCAGGGGAACCCTTGTATGCTTCGCGAATGTTCAGCGGGAAGGTCGTTTCTTCAGCGGCCGTGGCTTGATAGGTTGCTCTGCCCACATAGGCCCCACCCGACATCACCGTGAAGGTGTCTTGAGCTGCCTTTGTGCAGAAGGTGTAGGTTCCTTCAACAATCGGCTCGCAGTTCTTCGTGATGTCGCTTGCCACACACTCCGCGCCAGAGGTCTCTGAGTTGCTCTTCCATTTTTCGGTGATGCATCCCTTGATTTTTCCTTCGTTAACAAAGGTAAATTTGAGATGGTTATATGTTTCCTCAATCAAGGTTGTGTTGAGCGTGAGGCCAGAAATATCAACTGTGCCATTTGTGAGCGTGAGTTCGGTTCCGTTGGCATCAGAAGACGTGAACAGATCTGAAGTTGTTCCGTGGAGGTCAGATCTCAATGTGATGCTCTTCAACCGAACTTTGACACTTTCCGCTGGTCCAGCAGCCTGATCTTGAGCCTGATAAGTTGCCCCACAGGTGCTCACAACATTCCCTTCAGTGGCCGCAAGGGACAAAGATTGCTGATTGGAATAAGAACTTGTGGCTACGAGATTCAAGCTTGTGTTGATTTCTACCTGGGAGTTCTCATTGTTGTCGTCATCCTCTTCGCCGAAGAGCCCTCCAAGCTCGCCGCAACCCGGAGCAAATGCTATTCCCAGCCCCAAAATCACATAAGTGGTGAAGACACCCTGTTTCATTTCCTAGCTCCTCGTGCAATTGAAAAACAGCCGACGTTGGCAAAAACGAACAGATTTACTTTATCACGACACTGATCTCATTTCCGCAAGTAGTAGGTGAAGGCCATCTTGATGCACTCTTTGAGCTTGACGACTGGAATCTTGTCTTTCACCGAAAAAACAATGGCCCGGTTTCCATCGTAAGTGAACACACCGGGAAAACGACGCTTGAACTGACCTGCAAGGTTGGTTTGGCAATGAAAAAAAAGGGCGTAGGTGTTGGGCTCCGACTTTCTCCAGCCCAGGCGAACAGCTGTTCCAACCCGGGGCTTGGCGGGGCAGTAACTTGCCTGGCCCCACTTCAGAGATTGCTCCACTTCTCCCACTTCTTCGGCCTCGGCTGCCGCTTGAAGAATAAGAACATGCAGTTTCTCTAGCTTGGTGCGAATTGTGGGTGGGTAGGAACTGAAGGCAGGATTCATGGTTCTTTTCCCCATTTACGAGCTTCCCATCGAGCGAGAGAGCTCCGCCGACTCGAGTTTCCCGCAGAGTCAACATTCTGAACACCACGTTTGAGAATAGTCAAGCAGAAGTCACACTAGAGGAACACCTCTGACCAGGAGCGAGTCAATGTGCCGACATGCGAAAATCACCATTCTCTGTGCCTTTCTTTTCCATTTCATCTGGGGCTGTGTGAGCCGATCTCAACAGCACTCAGACTCTGTAGCCCTGTCGGCTCGAGACTCTCGCGCCTGTCTGGGAAAGAGGTCAAACCCCCTCATTCCCGGCTGGTACCGACAAATTTGGTTTGACATCTTTCACGAGAAAAACGAAATGGCCATGGAATTCATGAAACGCTACCAGTCCTGCACAGGAGAAGACTACCGACTCACGCCAGAGCAAATGAAAAAGGTCAACGCATCCGTCCTTTTTGACGGTGAGTTCTGGAAGCTCATAGGAAAAGTCAGAGAGAAAAACGCAGTTTCAAAGGAAAATGGTCAAAAGCCTGACGATATTCCCATCTCGGGAAAGTTCATTTCAACCTCTCCTGCAGGAACTCTGGGAAATTTCCACGCAACCATTGAAGGGAAGCTTGTGTTCACTGACAAAGCAGATCCTGAAATCGAGGAACACACACTTCAGAGCAACTGGAAGGTTGTTGGAACCGTTTCTTACTTTGACCGGTGGGACTTCGATATTCAGGAGACAACAAAGGGAAAGCCAGGAACAGAATACCATGCCGGTCGTGATCAAACGACCAATACCCGTGTGCGACTCGCGAACCTGTTCCTTCCCGGAAGACCTTTTGATATCACGAGTGAAACCGTCGCTTTTGAGATCTTACCGGGAGACTACCGTTTTCTGATCAACGGTGACTCCACCTACACAGAGTCTGTTGAATATTCAGCAAAGGGCAAAGCCATCATCAAACGCGTGAGGGAACACTCCGAAGAAAAGAGACCAACCGGCCCTCTGGGGTTTATGGCTTCAGCTCGACTCTTGCTGGGGTTATCGCGAATTGCATTCGAGCCAGGACAAAGGAACTCGAAGCTCTGCATACAACCAAGAAACTTCCCCACAAAAAGGGAGACGATCTCCAAAAGACATGGAATAAGCCCAGACGATATCTCCGGATCGGATATCGACCAACCCGACTATCGGAGCGGTTTTATTAGAAAAGTGAAGGTGAATGGGAAAGTCCAAGAGAAGATTTATTTGTCGGCATACAGTTGGCAACTCTATTGGGACGGACTTGACCCCCTCACGAAGGGCGAGGTGTCGGAGGTCTGCTTCAACGGCCTCTTCATTCCCGGCGGGAAGCTGTTTGAAGTGGCGAATTTAGCGAACTAAGGAATCTTCAATGTAGGGAGGATCGTTCCATCTTTGGATTGTCATTCCGAGCGTGTTTTTGGATCGTGTTTCTTAGCCTGTCTGTGGTGCTCTTTTTCTGGCTGCGCCATGATCGCATTGCCTTTTCTGGCAGAAGCATCCGCATTGAAGCACTCCTCTATGCTAGTGGCGCAAATCCGACTGAGGAAACATTGGAAGTTGCCCAGTTCCTTTGCCCGAGGGCAGGCTGTATTGGTCCGGTTGTTTCTCAGGTGCTCCAACAGGAGTTTGCTCGTCATAGCGGTCGAAAAACCCAGGTTCGCTTCCTCGCTCGCGCACCCCGCTCCACAAACCTCATCACTATCGAACCGCCGGGGTCCCTTCTCGAAGGGGTTTCTTTGCTTCTGCGACTGCGTAGTGAGTTCAAAAAGAGAGGAGCTAGTTTTGGAAGGCCACACATTCGACTGTTTGTGAACATTTCCCGCAAGAACAAAAATGACAAGACCGAAAAATCGGTCGGATCGGCTCGGGGCCATATTGGGTTTGTGGAATGGAACTCCTCTGCCATTCCAGCCGACCGGGTGTGGAATGTGACAAAACTTCTTCATGAAATTGGCCACACTCTCGGAGCCAGCGACAAATACACCATCACCGGAAAAAGCGTTGTTCCCATTGGCCTTGTGGAAAGACGGCTGGGCCTCAAGCAAAGGTTTGTGGAGATTATGTCGGGCACCAAACCTCAGGGTCTGGGAGCAGAGCTCCCTGCCGAAAGCTATGCCGAGCTCAGGTTTGGAGATCAGTCGGCGATTGAAATGGGCTGGAAAACGGCTGCCCGCGGAAACTAAAGCACCGTCTTAACGGATTTTTCTCCAGCACATTTGAGCTGCGCCGAGTGCTCTTCAAATGCCGCCATGGCGAGCTCTCTCAGCCTCCTCCCGGAAATTCTGAAGTCGCCACTCTTGATGCTCTCAAAATCACAATCCAACCTCTTCGAGAAATTTCTTAAGATCGAAAAGGCACCATAGGAATGGGGATATTTTCTACTTCGGCGTGCTTCTTTTTTGAATTTCCTGAACTGCACACTCGGCCTTTTCGACAAAATCAGCTCTGTGAGCTTGGCTCGATACTCAAGATCCGGTGCCAAAAGCTGAGGGTACCGTCTGTAGTCTGAAAAGTGCTGAGCTTCGTGGGCGAGAAATGAAACCAAAAACTTATCACTCTCGAGGTTCCAGGCGGGCACAACGCATGTGACCCGACTTTTCTCGGCCCAGCCTCCTATGTAGTGCCTGCCAAAAGTTGCAAAATGCATCCATCCGAGCTCAACAAAATCATCGAGGTAAAAGACTTGGATCTTCACCCGCCCGTCAGGAAGCCTTATGCTGTGAGTCCTTTTTTGCTGAGATTTCCACACAACCAAAGACCGAAATGGAAACACAACTCCAAGGAGCACTCTGTAGCCATTTCGCGCAAAGACGGCTCTGATATGTGTTTCCAACGTGTCCCAGTTTTTCATTTTTTTGGTCTGCACCCCAGATTCATCGAATACGGCGCAGAGCCTTTTGAACAACCACTGGTCACATGCCGATTGCTGTTTTTCTTTGAGCAAGCTCATCCGAAAATACTCGCGAGCCTTCTGAATGGCCTGTAGGGCCTGAAGAAAGTTTCCCTGCAAACAGAGCGCATAGTACCGCTCAGAGAGACTTGTGCTTTTGGTTTTTATGGCACACCTCAGTCCAATCATTCAACTGAGGAGCTCTAACACCTTCGAACCCGGCTCACAATTCAGCCTGCGTAATGATCTTTGTGTATTTTAGTTCTCCACAGCAAAAGGCTCGCCGAGCATCTGCTCAGACACTTCCCACAACTGTTGGGCAACGTCTTCCCTTTTGGAGTACTTCGTTCTTTTTGCAAGGCCAGGAGGACCTTTCATTTCAAAAAGACCGGTTGGCCCAAAAAACTCTCCTCCTTTGACGTTGCCCTCAAGAGCGGCTTTGAGAATTGGTCGGGCAGCACTTTCATTTGAATGCAGAAAAAGCGGAACAAAGGTGAGTCTCAGAACCTGCATGAACAGCTTTGGCATGTGGTCGAACAGCCCAGAGTCTGTGCCACCTGGGTGTGCTGCAACCGACAGGACTTTTTTGCCAGCAAGATGGAGCTTTCTTTGCAGTTCATCGGCAAAAAGAAGACACGCCAGCTTAGACTGAGCGTAGGGGGCATCCCACTTCGTCTGCTGTTCGCAATTGATGTCATCAAAGTAAATCTCTGCCTTTTTGTGGGCCAAACTCGACAGTGAAACCACGCGCGAGCTCGTTGAGTCGGGCATAAGATCCAGCAGAAGTGAAGTGAGCAAAAAATGACCTAAATGATTGGTTGCAAACTGCATCTCAAGATTTGCCTTGTTTCTCTTCGGCTTGTTGAAGAGCACTCCTGCATTGTTGATCAAGATGTTTAAGTGCTGGAACTTTGACCTAAATTCGCGGGCAAAAGATTTTATCGATTCAAGATCTGAAAGATCAATCGCAGATACCTCCAAAAGAGATGAAGGCATTTCGGTGAGCAGCTGCTCTTTGGCTCTGTTCGCCTTTTCCAAATTGCGGCAGGCCATCACAACCTGAAAACCCTCTTTCAAGAGCCCTCTTGTGACTTCATAGCCAACACCGCTGTTGGCCCCTGTGACGACTGCGAGTTTCTGAACCTCTTCCAAGATCGCCTCCTGTCTTTTAATTTCCTTGTGTGAGCGAACAACTTAAAATACACTTTATAGTGTATTTTATTTGTCGGTTGCCGACAAGAAAACTTACACCCATAAGTGTAATATTTTATAAATGGCTGTTATGGTAAGAAAAAAAAGAGATACCAGTGCGAAGCGAGAGTCGATTTTGGACGCTGCAGTTGAGGCCTTCATTGACCAGGGTTTTGAGCGAACCAGCATGGATGCGATCGCTGAAAGGGCAAATGCTTCAAAGCGAACCGTGTACAACCACTTTTCCAGCAAAGAACTTTTGATTGAGGAAGCCTTCAATCGATTTTTGAAAAAGGCGTTTGAAGCAAAGAAGATCAACTACGACCCCGAGAAGTCCATTGAAGCTCAGCTGAGTGAATTCGCGCAATCAAAGATGGAGTTGACGGAAGATTCGAAACAGCTCGGGCTGATGCGCGTGACTCTGGGAGCCTTTATCACACACCCTCAAATGGCTGAGAGAGCTATCTTGTTTTCAGACTCGCAGGAAGACGGTCTCGTGACTTGGCTCAAAGAAGCTGCAAAAGACGGGAAACTGAACGTGCCCGACCCAGAACTTGCGGCCGAAACCTTCTGGTCTCTTTTCGCCGGAACCTTCTTTTGGCCACCAGTGCTGAGAGGGCCGGTTGGGAAAGCAAAAGGACAAACTCTGAAAAAGGAGTTTATTCAGCTGTTTTTGTCGCGATATGAGAAAAGAGGCACTCGCGACGACGCCAAGACGGTTCGAAAGTGATCCGCTAAACTTTTCTTAGGAAAGCTCTTGCCAATATTTAGCAATTTAGCTAATAAAAATTTACTTAGCGTATTTGCTAAATAAAGGGCGGGCGTGAAAAAGCAGAGTAAGGCAGAAAGAGAACTTGAAGATTTAGAAGTCGTTTTTAGGGCCCTCGCTCATAATGCGAGAAGACACATCCTCGTTGTTCTCCTCGCCCGAGATGGGCAAATGACCGCAGGAGAAATTGTCAAAAGATTTTCTTGTGCCTGGCCCACGACAACACGCCATTTGCGCCAGCTTGAAGATGCCGGGCTCGTGTGGACCAAGAAAGAAGGGCGCGAACAGATTTACATTTTGAATCAAGATCGGCTCAGCAAAGTCGTTGGCAACTGGCTTCAGTATTTTGAAAAAGGAGAATGAAATGAGCACACAGATTGTTTTTGCAGCTTACAAACCACACGCCGGAAAAGAGGACCAACTTGAGGGTTTGATCAAGCAACATGTTCCGATTTTGAGAGACCTGGAGCTGATAACCGACCGACCATCTCTCACGGTGAAGTCGAAAGATGGAACCTATATGGAGATTATTGAGTGGAGAGATGTGAGGGCCGCGGACACCGCGCATGAGCACCCCGCCGTAGCGAAGGTTTGGGAAGCTATGGCGAAGATCAGCGACTTTATTTCACTTAAGCAACTTCCCGAATCAGAAAAGCCCTTTTCACATTTTGAAGTCGCGAAAGTTTAAGCGTGTTCACTATGGAAAATGTCATTGAAGTCATTTGCAAACGATCGGGTGTGTATTCAGGCTCTGGAGTGAACCATGAGGGGCAAGACTTTGAGGGGGAGCTGAGGCTTTCTGAAGTGGTCAATGGTCGAGGAATTCAAGTCGAATTTATCGCCAAGGGGGTTGATGGAGAAAACTACCACAAAGAGCTCTCGCTGATCGCCATCGCCTCCGACGGAAAAATCAAAATGTGGAACCTCAACTCCAACAAGCCAACAGCGACTGAGCACCGGCTCATGAGCTCATCTGATTCCACCTTCGTGTTTCGTCATGGAGATCTCTCAGATGTCCAAAGCTTCAGAGAGGAAATTCACTTGGAGTTGTTGGGTGAGAAAGTCGGTTACCACTATCACTGGGGGCTTCCGGGTGGTGAATTCAAATACCGGTCGGGTTTGGAGATGGAAAGAACACCAATGAATCCAGAACAAGGTGAGCAGTGATATTTTTCTCTATTCATTCTAGCTGGTTTTTCTAAGTGAGCCTCTTCTCCAGAAATGTCCGTTGCAAGCCTTCATATTCTCCTTAATCATTGGAGGTAGCTGGCTACTTGGCCAGATTGATTATATTCAGAAGAAATTGAATTTATTGGAGAAATAGTGAAGATTTTGAGCTGTATCGTTTCCAATTTTTTAACATTCTTCGGTCTCATAGGGCAAGCCTCGGCCGCAGAGTCCCACGAAGCGGAGCTGAGTAAACTACTCGAGAAGGAAGATGTTGTCGAAACCCGCAATGCTGCACAGGGTGCCCGCACCAACGGCTTTACGGCGTGAAGGCAACGCTTGGTGTGACAGCATCTCTTGTTGCTTTAGCATTCTTCGTATTTTCAGTCTTTTACTCATCAGAAGGTGATGCGATGTCGGAGCAGATGCCTGTGCTTTCCGTGTTTGAGTTCAAGTCAATGTCACAATTTGACACGGCAAACATTCGAACCTACGACGAGTACAACATTCTCGAGAACCTTTTCTCCCCCCTGTTCAGTTCCGCAGACAATGGAGAAATCAATGGTATTTTAGCAAAGCAAGCGCGATGGGAAAAAGACGAGCTCGTCATTACCTTACGTGAAGACATACGGACCGTATTGGGAACTCCGATCACTGCAGACGACGCCGCATTCACACTCAAACGACTTCTCGTGCTCGGAACAAATACTCACGCCAGACTGCGTGACATCTTTCCAGATTGCGCCGAGCTTAGCTCCCCGTGGGACCCATGTTCCGGTATCGTCGCTGAAGACTCAATCACTCTACGACTGCGTCCAGCAAACGAGAAGATCTGGTTGATGGAGACTCTCACCAGCCAAGACTTTGCCATTATACCTGAGAAGTCCGTGAACCGAGCAACGCTGCAAATAGAGGACTACAGCGAAACCAGCGGACCTTACTTCTTAGAAAGCGAAAAGAAAGGGAAGGGGTTTGTGCTGCGCAAGAACAGCAACCACCCGTTGATCAGAGAAAACCCCCGCAGCCCTGAGACTGTGCTCTTTGTCTCCTTGCCGTTCTCAGAAGCTGAGAATCTAGGTCGGGAGTTTCTTGCAGGAACTTTCAACATGTTTCCCAAGTATTTCATTCCATCGGCTTTTCGAGAAAAGGAAATCCTTGATGAAATCGATCCGTCAAATCTGAGCCGACATCAGACAGAGCTAAATTTTACTCGGCTCTTGAAGTTTACCTCCCGAGGAATGAGGGAGCTGAGCGAGATTCAAAGAATGGAACTCGGTCGGTTTTTCCTTGGTGTCTATCGTAAGCAGTTTGAATCAAAAGGTATCGAGCTCAAGAGGGCACACAGCTTCTATGCTCCGTCGGCAGACGGTGCATTGACCCCTGCTCAATACCAGGAAGTCAAACAGGCACAGTTGAAAGCAGCTCCAAAAAACCCCCCATCAGATTTACAGATTGGCATCTTGGCAGGTTCCTTACCGGTTGCCGAAGCCGCTCTTAAATTCTCAAGTGTCAGCGTGGAGCTAACTGCGTATGAAGACATCGTTTCTCATGTGCTTTCATCAAATGGTCAGACAAAAGAGCCTCACGTTTATCTCGAAGCCATGGATGCCGATCCCAAAGCCGCGCTTTCTGGTGTCACGAACATCGTGCGGAGCCTCTATTTCCACTCCAGTCCAGAAGAAGCCTCGAAATGGCTGAAGATGTTTTCTCAAGAAAAATCAAAGCTTGAGAGACTAAAAATGCTTCAAGAAGCGCACTACAGGGCTCTCAAAAAAGGAAAGATCGTTCCGGTTTATGCTCAATCAACGCGCTCGTTCATCCGTAAACCCTGGTCCCTTAAAAGGTTGACCCCAAGAAACATGGGAGATCTGGTATGGCCCCGCAACAGTGGACAGTTACGTTTGTCTAACTTCATAGACCAAAGGTGGCAAGTTGCCAAGTGAAGAATGAATCCTCCTTCTGTTG
>JANQPW010000127.1 GCA_028285285.1 Silvanigrellales bacterium | reverse complement strand
GGGAGTCCGTCGCATCATCTCCCAGAGCGATGCGGTCATAACGCAACGTGAGAACTTCCCTCAGCTGAGCTTCCAACCAGGCATGGCTCCTCTTGAAGTTTCGTGAGTGAACACATCTCTTAGACAGGTCGTCAGAGCCACATTGCTCTTCAGCAATGCTCTCAAACGAGAGATCCGCTGGTTCACAGTACTCGAATTCTTCAGCTGTCCAAAATTCTCCCGTGAGGCTAGAATAAATTGCTTGTGCCTGGTGAATGGCTTCCTGGGGGATTCCAGAACCTTCTGCAGAAATTGAGGCCACAAAACAGCCAAGTTGCTGTCGGCTCTGTTTTTCCTCGAGATAGCTCGACAAAGCCATACTCATGGCAAGTGTCTGTGCTCCAAGGTGTGACTCTCCAAACGAGTCTGGCTCAAAGGCCGAAAGAAACTGATCAAGCTCAGCTGCGGTTTTTCTGATGCGGCAGGCAGGGTAGTAGTCAATTCCAAAGACCTCATGCCTGCAACTCCCCTGGGGGTTAGAAAAGGTACACACACGCGGGTGAACGGGAGACTGAGCGTGAACACAAACGTTGAACCTTGCTGGTCGATAACAGCTGGTCGTCACGACCTTCTTTTTGCCGCATCGGTTCCTCTCCAGACTAGACTCACACTCCACCTCCTTTGTTCTTGTGATCTTTTCGAACCCTGGCTGACACGCAGCGCTACTTGAGTACAGTGTGTAAGACTCTGCGGCAACCGCAATACCGCAGTCTGGATGCTCCTGAGCAACACGGTGCCACCCGCACTTTTCGCCGTTGGCCACTGTTTCAGTCTGCCCACAAATAGCTCCTGTCCCCTCTTTGTACGTTGGAGCTCCACATTCTGGCACACGGCGGAGAGGATAGATCTCGTCTTCATTTTGAGACTCTATGAAGTAGTCCTCAAAGCGAGTTACATTTCCGTTTTTAATCTTGCGCCAACAGAGAGAGTTGTCGTGCCAAGAGTAGCTATGAGGCAACGAGTCTGAAGAGAAACTGACACAGCCAAACCCCTGATCAATCAGTGACCTTTTTACCTGCTCGTTGAGAGCAAAACGAAACTCAAAGGGTGATTTTCCTGCCTCACAAAGGTAATTATCTTCCCAAGTGTGGGAAGATGGCGTTTCCGGCTCGAAAACCTGCCGACAATTTTGACCAGCAACTTTTCCGGCATAAGACCACGTGAATGAAAGAGAATCTGATTTTTCATAACAAAGATAATTGTCGTACCAGGTCGCATGCCCCCGAGGTTCAAGGAGAGGAACACAGGTCAGCCCCTGATCTCTTTCAGCAGCATCCCTCTGCGCATTGTCGTGCGCAAAAATCAGAAGGAGATTCTCGTGTCGAGTTTGAAATGGATTAACAGTTGCGTTTTGAGTCGTTGACAATGGGTCAAAACCACAGCCAATTGCTAGGAAAAAGACCGCGAAAAAACAGGGAAAGAGTATCCGAAATCTCATATGCAGCTCCACAGTATATCAATTCAGCATTTGTTTATTTAATTGTATTTATAAAAAGTAACAAGAACTTTTTCAGGAAAAGTAAATTACCAGTGATTTCATGGTTTTTGGGTTCTTTGTGGCTCTGAATAGAGCAGCTTTCTCACTTGTCGGGCGTCTCAACCCTCTTTTCACACCGAACGTGTCTCCCGCTAGTCAAAAAGAACAGCACAGATCGTGCATGTCGAGTGATAGGTCCAAATGGCATACCAGGTCGCATCTTCGGGCTTCACGTCTTTTTTGTTGATGTCCCAAGAGCGCAAGTGAACACTCAAAATCGCTCCTCTTTTGTCTGGTGTCAGCAAATAGGTTGCGAAGTACTGCGTTCGTTGCCGTGCTTTCCGACCTCGAAGGTGTTTCTCAACCTCCTCTTTTGGGAGGCCTTGTGCCAAGAGCAGCTTGCGGTTGTGCTCCATCGCTTCTTTCAGTGGCAGTGCCTTTTCGAATGGCCAAATGCTGATGTTGACAATCCTCCCATTTTCCTGACCAATGATGGTATTGGCCGAGTGAGACTCATGTGCTCCTGTGGGGAACTTCACGCGTATCGTGTGAGCTTCTTCGTCTCCAGTCGTTGGAAAAAGCTCGCCCTCGGGCCACCGTTTAAACGAGAAACCCGTGCTTTCTTCCGCCGCTTCACCCAACACCACAAGCCGCGGCTCGGCAAAAGCACTGGTAACCGCTACAGCCAGTGTCCCGATTCCAAACATCATATTGAGTAAACGTTTTTTCACATTGAGCATGTTTTCTCATCCTTTCCTTGTTGCACATAATTGTTGAGCCTCTTCCGAAGTTCTTCGTTCTCTGTTTCCTCGTAGTTCTGATAGGCTGGCAACATCGACCTGGTGATCCACCCCCAGCGATCATTGAAATTCCCAATATCTCCCCCCGGCACAACCACCTGAAAAGGTTTGTAGTCTCCGGGAATGGGAGAAATCGTCACAAAGGAGATCAAGCGGGCCACCCTGCGATGCCGGTCGTAGATCGGCTGGAGAGTATTGCGTTGCTCATAGTGAAGAAGCAGAGCATTCCCTCGCTTGATCGCTTCGCGATCTCGCTCTTTCACACCCTTGTCGATCACCTGCCAGGCCTTCAGCTGAGCTTCGTCAATGTCCTTTCTTTTTGAGTGGGCTTCCATTTGCTCAATGCCTCCCTGCAAGTAGGCCTTGTGCTGCCAATAGATGTCTTTGAACACCGCATCGTTACCGTCCACGAGCAGCTTATTCAGCTCCTCCGCAGTGCCAATGGGAATGAGGTCTGAGTGGGTGATGCCTGTGCCCACAAGATCCGAGGCGAGAGCCGCCATGGCAGCCCACTTCAGGTCAGGATTTTCCAAATACAATTCGGCGTATGCTTTTGAAACACGTGTGTTTCTTTCCTCTCCAGAGAGTTCCTTCCCATTTTCGCATTGCAGCAATTTTTCCATCGCAGCTTGGAACGCGTGACGAAGAGGAAGAGAGTAACCGGGTGGAAAAGGCACCGCAATCTCATCAAAACACTCGTCTGGGAAGACGATACAAGTGTGGGGGTTCATCCCACCGGGAAGCTTAGCCATGCAGCGACCAATAACGCCGCTGATCTGGAGCCTTGTGTAGGTCTTTCCTGCCTCTTCTGAGCAAAGGGCCGACACCACATCATCTTTGGGCGACAGCATGATCGACGTCGCCCTCTCCCTATCGAAAAAACCGGCTTGGTTTTCCGGGCCTTCAAATCCACAGCCCACCAAACCCAGCAGCAGAGCCCACGGCGCCCAGCGCTGGAAAAGAAATCCGGAAGTCACAGCTCCTCCCCATCTTCAAATTTCAAAGCTCATTTCCAAGAAGCCGCAATTGGCCTCGCAGGGAAGTGAAATTTCATTTTTCTTCAGATTGAGGAAGAGACATTTTGCTTTGGTTTTGAGAGCACGCTCGGCCCTAACAGCGCCGTGATTCGAATCGCACAGTCTTAAGGCTGAGGAGTTGGACCGGTTTCGGAGCTTGGAGAAGCGGCAGCCTCCAATAGATAGTGAGATGCTTGGGGACACCCCGCCCCCTCAATTCTCTCCTTTCTCAACAGGTTCTTATGCTCTCTGACTTGCTTCACGTAGTCATCAACAGCCTTTTTTGGTAGCGGGCGAATCTCCAGGGGAACACGAGTCGATTCAGGCCGACTCAACACTGCATCTGTTGCCTGATTTGCTTCAGGGTTTCGAATGGCGTGAGTGATGAGTGCAGCCTGTTGTGGCAGCCGCACCACATTGATTCCAACCAAGGCTGGGGCAACCACCGAGCCAAACACAATGTCGACTTTGGGAGCTTTGCCATCAATAACACTTTCAGTGGTACGATAGATGAACCAACCAACCGTGCCAATGGCCGCAACCATAAACGGATTGACGAGCGCGATGGTCGTGGCACCCGCTCCAAGAATAAGCCCAGTGAAGCTG
>JANQPW010000113.1 GCA_028285285.1 Silvanigrellales bacterium | reverse complement strand
AACCCGAACCTCTGGCTTTGACAAAGGGAACCTTGGCCAGGAAGGGCGATGGAGCAAAATCTATGGCAAGAGCCAACTGGGCGCCCGTTATCCGATTTGTGTGAGCCAAGATGGCAGCGACCTTTCCGAAACCCACCTGCAGGGATCAAGCCGCGCCCGTTGCGCTCAAGAGAATCAGAGGGTGATTTCGGGTGTTCCGGTTGAGGTCAGGCGCTCCTTCGACCCCGCTCTTCCTTTTCAGCGGGGGTTGAGGGTCACCCTTCTCACGGCTGAAAATGAAGCCGAAGAGAACACCGTTGAAGCCAAACTCCTCAAGAAAAGCACACGGTGAGGTGAGCGCTTTCTGAGGTTTTTCGGATCTTCGCTTTTGCTTTCTTTCCTCTTTTTGGCACTTCCCTTGCAGATCATCCCACATGGCATCAGCAACTGTGTGGCAGTGGTCTTTTCAGACTCTCTGAGGAACCTACGCATTGCTGACAAATGAGGCACCAAAATAAGGAAAAGAGTTATGAAATTGAGGGTTTTGTTTGGTTCTGGAACTCTGGCGACAGCGGTGTTGGCATCGGCTTGCACTCTGGATCCCCGCTCAGAATCGGCTGTGCGTGTGATCTACGACAAAGACAACACGATCACGGAAGAAGCTTGGACACCTCAGCAGCGCAAACTCGCACAGTCGACGGCAATCCTGGTGCCCGCAAAAAATGTCACAAAGCTCACTAAGGATCTGAGCAACATTGAAGGGGTGAAAGAACCGCCAGAGTCGTTTTGTAGCGATCAAACATGGATCAAAGAGCCCAAGTTTGGATTTTGCAGTGGTTATCTGCTTGAGGAATCCGACACCTTGTCAACCGCCGGGCACTGCATCAGCTCCACTCTCGATTGCAAGCAAACCTACTTTGTGTTCGACACGGCTTTGCTCAAGACCACAAACCAAAACTCCATAGTTGTAGAAAATTCGAACATCTACAAGTGTGCTGGCATTCGTGAGCGAAAGCTGGAGGTGGTGGCCATTCCGGGCTCCG
>JANQPW010000104.1 GCA_028285285.1 Silvanigrellales bacterium | reverse complement strand
AGAAGAACTCCGGTAACTTTCCAGGTCGACGGCTCAAAGTCGAGATCTTTGAGATGACCGAGATGCTCTCCATCTTCAGTTGTCACCCACATTCCGCACAGGTGCCGCAGCGATTCCCCCTTTTCCGCCGTTTCTTCCTTAACCTCTTGCAACTGACTCTTGGTTACGAGAAAAACAAAATCCTCGCCCACTTTGTAAACATTGGAGATCGGGCTAAACCTCACCTTTCCAAACAGGCCTTCTTGAAAACTGATCCCTGTGATACCTCCCTGAGCGCTTCCAATGTAGATATCGTAAACCGTCCCGAGAGAAGCACCTTCTTCCATAGTGATCACAGGCAAACCTCTGAGCTCCGAGCACGACTCTAGCCTTCGCATAACTGACTCCCATTTAACTGCTGATCGAGAGAGAAAATAGAACGTCTTGACAAACCATACGGCCGGAAGTGAAGCCCCGCATCGTTCAATTCATATCTTTTCCTATGGGAACAGCTGGTACCTCAAAGCACGCAGTAGACTTCGCTATCACTGAAAAATTTGTGCCTGAGTTTTCATGAGCAACTTCTCTCAGGAAAGACTCTCACTCCCTCTGAGGTCGCCACCAAACCCACCAGAAGTCTTGTTGAGGCAGCGAAGACTCCGTCACCGCCGGCTCTTCTTGACTTCTCATCCCAGTCGTAGGAATTCCAAACCAGAACACTTCCGAAGATTGAAAAAGGAGGAACTCCCCCATGACCCTGCGCGTGTTTGAAAAAGGACCGAGCCGTTCATCACGAGTCATTTGGCTCTTGAACGAGCTTCAACTCTCATTTGAAGCCATAGACGTGGACCTCCGTAACCCCAAAAGCCCCCAGAACGAAGAATTTATTGAGGTCAACCCCCTGGGAAAAGTTCCCGCCATCAACCACAATGGGTTTTATCTTTTTGAATCTGTCGCCATCATGAACTATCTGTCGGCTCTCAAACCCGAGTTCAAGATGATCCCCCTTGAGAACCCTCAAGAGAGGGCCCTTTATGATCAGTGGATGATGTTTGCCACCACAGAACTAGAAGAAAATCTGTGGAACGCTCAGATCCACTCGTGGCTTCTTCCCGAGGAACTCCGCAGCGAAACAGCTATCAAAGCCAGTCACTTCCGCTACGACCAATCCATTCAGATCCTGGAAAAACACCTCGCCACACACGACTATGTTTGTGGAGCTGAACTGAAAGCTGTAGATTTGTCTTTGGCCTATCTCTTGAATTGGGCGTCTCAAACGCACTGGCTCAATGCAGAAAACCACCCCTATTGCAGCCGGTACCTCAAGAAGCTCTTGGCCCGTGAACACTGCCCATATGGAAAACCCCAGTCATGAAACTCTCTGCCCCATCGGCTCTGCAAAACCGAGGACCCATTTTGGAGTCTCTTCGTGCGACCTTCCGCGATTCGTCTCTAGAAGAGCTACCACTTTCTCCCGTCAGAGCTTTGGAAATTGCCTCTGGCACAGGGGAGCACGCCCTTCACTTTGCCGACAGTTTTCCTGGGCTGGTTTGGCAGCCATCGGAAGTTTCACCCCAGCTTGTGCAAAGCATCGCAGCACACGCAAGAGAAGCCATCCATCAAAATGTGCTCCAACCGCTACACCTCAACATCCTCGACCCCGACGCAACCATCGGCAAACTGAAAGACATGGAGTTTCAGTTCATCTTCTGTTCCAACATGTTCCAGGTTTGTGAAAGGCATGCTCCCGATTGCTTCTTTAAAGTCTGCGACGCGGTGTTGAGCCATGAGCTTGGCTCCAAGGTGTTTCTGTATGGGCCCTATCTTCAGGGAGAAAAAAGTGCTGCATCAAATCTCCAGTTTCACAGGCTGCTGCAAAGCCGAGATGAAACAACTGGCGTGCATGAGCTGGACCACATTGTGGAGGTAGCCGCCCAACACGGCTTCCCCAACCGCGAGGTCACACAAATGCCCACCGACAACTTCTTCCTGAGCTTTAGCCGAGAGTGATCTCGCCCAAGCTGCGAACAATTTCGTCCCAGCCACCTTGGTGATTGCTGCGGGACTCCTCGTTGGCAAAACCAACATGAGTGAGGTGCACCTCTGTTTCATTCTTGGAAATTTCACGGAAGGTCACGGTCACCAAAGAGTCTTGAGCAGCGGGGGGCTGCTGAAAAGGTGACAACCACGTGAAGGCAAGCTCTTTGTAGGGGTTGAGGGTTTTGTAAACGCCATGATGGGGCATCTCTTGGTCGCCGGCTTTCATCACAATCAAAAACTCTCCACCCTCTCGGGCGTCGACAGTGGCTTTAGGAACACTCATCCCTTCGCCGGGGGTCATAAACTTTTTCAGGGTTTCTGGCTCAAGCCATGACTCATACGCTCTTTGTGCACTGATGCTCAAAGTTCTCTTCACCGAAACCTTGAGGTCTGCACCCCAGGCACCTGCCTGCGCTTTTTCTTTACTTTTCCCCTGAGACACAGCATTGTTTTCACTCATCACTCTCTCCTTTTTTTCCGTCGATGTGGTCGGCCCAAGCGTTGAGCCGGGTCGACCAAAAATGTTGATGAAAGTGCAGCCACGAAAAGGCTGCCTGCAAACCGTTCCAAGAAACCGAGATGTGATGCCGCCGCCCTTCAATTCTCCGGGTGATCAAGCCGGCTTTTTCAAGAACCTTTAGGTGTTTGGAGACACCGTTCAGGCTCATGTCAAAGGCCTTCGCGATGTCACCCACCAGCATCTCTCCCATCTCACGAAGGAGCCCGATGATCTTGCGGCGCGTGGGATCTGCCAAGCAGTGAAAAACCAAGTTCAGGTTCTCTTCAGCCGCAAGGTTTGTTCCAGACTCGCCGATGTGCACCACCACTCCTTGGGCGCTGTGACTTCACCGCGCCGCTTCTTATATTCAACCTATCGGTTGAATATGGAATCGATCAAGCAAAAAAATCAAAAAACGTCACAAAAATTCTTAAAGAGTAATGATGTGAACAGCTTCTGTTTCGAGCCCTCAGGCCCGATCACACACGTGGGATCAGCCCTGGACCACGAGAGGGAGCCACACGCAGGTCAACGCCCTGAACATCGTCTTCGGCAAACACCAAGTTGGCTGCTTCCCGACCCGTGGAAACGGCCCGTTCCATAAGGGCACTCGGGTAAGCAGTGGCAATACCATCCCCACAGAGAGAAAGGTTGGGAACTCCCAAAGCACGGGGGAAGTCAGCATGCGGACGAACAGTGGCTTGACCAGGTTCATAGGAAGGGAAATTCTCAAACTGACCCAGTGAGAAATCGAGGGGCACAGCTCCCTGTTCTCTGAGCTCTGGCACCAGAGCCAAACCATCTTCCTGGATCTGCTCCCAAACTTCTTCAGGGCTAAGACCGACCAACTCAGGTGTGTTGTACAAATGGTATTCCACCACACTTCCTCCGGTGCGCTCCGCCCAATCTCGACTTTCGTCTTCCAGCATGTTCATGATGGCGAGGAGGTTGATGGGGCGAAACTCAGAAGACTCCACAACGGATTTGTAGAAAGGACGATCGGGAGCTGTGGGTTTGTCGAACCACACCCGCAACACAGAATAGGGAGGTGCCAATCGCAAGCGCTGTACCCTTTCTTGGATTGAGCGCAAAAACGGCATCGATGCAGCGTCTGCTTCAGACGAGTTGAGAACCGACTGCAGCCCAGGCACATCGAGCGCACAAATCACTTCATCGAATTCTTCAAACACGCCATCGGTTATGGTGCCCACTACGCGTCCATTTTCAAAGCGCAGGCCGCCCACGCGCTGACCCAGCTGCAACTCAGCTCCCAAACGCGCCAATGCCGCTACCCAAG
>JANQPW010000076.1 GCA_028285285.1 Silvanigrellales bacterium | reverse complement strand
CAAAAAGGAGAACCTCACTGGATTGTCTTGAGAAGGTTTCTGGGGGCTCGGAAGTTGGGAACGGTATTTTTCGAGCATTTCGCGCAGCCGTTTTGCTTCCTCAGGTGAAGAAACAAGCGAGTCGGATGGAACACTGCTGAGCTCGGTTTGGGCCTGGGCCAGTTCTGCAAGGGCTGCAGCCTTTTCTCTTTCAAGTTGAGCCCGTTTTCTCTCTTGTTGTTCTTTGTCTTCAAGCAGTTTTTTGAAACGTGCTGAAAACAACCGCTTCACATGTTCATTGCTGCTGACAATCAGTTCCTTCAGGGGAATGGCGGCCACGGCTGCTGTGTGATTGCCGCTGAATTGGAGAGTTGAGAACTCGTGGGCAGGGCGGGAAAAGTGACGTTTGCCAAAGAAAGCTTCGCCCAAATCGAGCTCGTCGTCGTCGATCCACCTCATAAATTCCTTGTGTGTGACCATGGCAATGGAAGGGCACACAAGCCCTGACTCGAGCTGGTCGATCTCCAAGATGAGGATGTCTCGACCTCGTCCTCGGCCTTCAGGTGGGCTTGGTGGAATGTTGATGAGCGTGTCGACCTTGCTGGAGCTGCTGTTGCGCTTCACACACGACACCGAGTGAAAAAGGACGCAACCAGCGATCAGGAGGAAGGCAAAGGCTTGTTTCATGGGGTCTCCTCAATTGGCTCACCCCACAAGCTTATCGTCCTAGCCAGTAGTTCGCCACTCCCTCAGCAATAGACTTCGCTGAGAGATCTCTCCTGTTCCAGAGAGTTTGCTTTGATTCATTGTGGTCCATAAAGAAACCCTCCACCAGAACAGCAGCTGGAGTAACAGGTGCGGCTCCAGAGAGAACGCCGAGTGCAGCGCCTTTTACACCACGGTCTCGGCTCCGCGCTCCGTTCCAAAGGTTTCGCACAAGACGGTCTTGGATGGCGTAGGCCAAAATCTCATCGGTGCGCGAGCCTCTGCTGCTGTGAACAAAGACTTCGCTCCCTTGAACCCGTCGATTGAAGGCGTTGTAATGCACGGAAATGAACACATCATAGCCGGAAGCGCGGGAACCCTTGTTGTAGAGGAAAGGGCCGCTGAAGTTTGTGGGGTACGAAAATATCGTAACACGGGCTCCTTGGGCTTCAAGAAGTGCTTCCACTCTTTTCGAGGTGTCTAGATTGAGCTGATACTCGGTGATGCCATTGAAAGGGTTGACAGCTCCGGGTTCCCAGCCATCAGGGTTGCCTCCGTGGCCACTGTCAATGGCAACGTCAAGGCCTGCAAGGGCATTGCCTCCTTGCTTCTCATCATTCGGCTGGTGCCGCTCTGCAAAAGCGAGAGCCCATCTCAAAGAAACACATGCTCTCCCACCGCCTGCAGATTGGCAGTTTTGCACGTGTTGAACAGAGAAGGGGCCGTAGGCATTTGGGCCGTCAGTGCACAATCCTGAAGAAGATTTCCATGTGCCGTCGAGACATTCTCCATTGCCGCGCAGCCTGGCAGCGAAGGTTTTGCTCCAGTTGTCTTCTTCGCAGGCAAGCCCCCCGCCGAACTTGATGCAGCGATCGACCATCTTTTGCGGAAACGGTCCTATGGCGTCAACGCCGCTGGTGCAGAGTTTGAGACTGCTGTCGAAGCTATAGCCAGGAGGGCAAAAGACCTCTTTTGCCGCTGTGGCTGCGAGCGAAAAGCCCTCAGCTTGTCCCGGTACGTTGTCGGGTCTTTCAATAACGGTGAAATTTTCATGTCCGGCTTCACGGATATCCGCGAATTCTGTGGAACTGGGTCGTGGGTTTTCGCGCGTTGTGGCGCCCTGATCGGATCCACAGCCTACGGCGAAAAGGGCGAGCGCTGCGGCGATGGAATTCTGTCGAAGGTTCAATGACATGGTTTGCTCCTCTAGTTAACCATGTGGAACTTCGGAGGCAGTCCAAAATCATTTAGAAAAATGGAAAGAATTATCTAAGAGATAATAAAAAACAGATTGTTATCTTTTTGGCAATCGAGAAAGGTTGCCAAAAAAGAAGTCGTTTCCAGAGGTGGAGAGGGCACAATTCAGTCGGCTTGTTCACGCAGCACAAGATTCTCACATTCAACCCAAGTGCGCATCATGAGGCCTTTGGCCTCCGAGAAAACCACACGGGTTCCAAGTGCTTTGTCGATGCTGGTCGGCAGGTCGGCCACACCGGCACTAAAGTTCCCTTTCAGGATCACTTTTTGTGTGACGTCAACAGGATAGGTTTGTCCTTCTGGCTCGTACACCATTTCCGAGCGGTTGTTGAGAAAACCTTGGATGCTGCGGTTCTTCTCTGCGAATCCAAACTGATCATATTCGACGCCATCGACCCTCTCGATAGTGGTGAGGAGTTGTCGTTCTGTTGCCCCGTAGTAGTGGTTCCAGTCGCGGCCCACACCGAGGAGATTTGTGGCAAGCAGCTCGTTGTCATCTGAGAGT
>JANQPW010000073.1 GCA_028285285.1 Silvanigrellales bacterium | reverse complement strand
AGGAGTTCTCCCTGGGGAGGCTGGGGGTCGAAGAGGGGGTGGTTGAAGTCAGCGCCCGAGTCGAGCACGGCAATTCGAGTGCTGTGGGGGCGCACTCCCGTTCCTTCAGCAATGGTCCAGGCAGCATCGAGATCCAGGGCTGCTTTCCACCAGGGAGCCTCGGAATCGCCGTTCGCTGGAGGTTGAGTCGGCGGCTGCAGGAGGGGTGAAAGCTCTTGTGGGTTTTCTGCCATCAGGTGGCGGTGGGGGTTGAATTGGGAAACCCCGCTCACAACTTTGTTTCCATGACGGTTGACAAAGAGCAGTTTTTCTTCTGCCTCCAGTGCTTCTCCCGGCTTGAGCCAGACCACGCTTTGTGCTGAGAGTGAAGAAACAGCCTCGTTCACGGCACTCGCTTTAGCGAAGTGAGGCGGGAGTTGGCCCAGATCGCCATCGTCACGCCCAAACACCGCAAATTTTCCACCCAGGCGCTGGTGAGAGAAACGCACGGGAAGACCGCGCTCAGAAAAGTTTTGGAGAGGAACACGGTGGACCTTTCGGCCTTGACCCACAACCGTGGCCCAAAAACCAGAAACTCCCCAACTTCCGTCATGGCCAAGGGAAAGGCCGCAGCCGGCGCCCTGCTCTTCAGAGCAGGGCGCGATGGGCAGGGAAACCCTCTCCAGTTCGAGGGGGAAAGCGGCGTGAGGAGTGGATGGGGTTTGGAGAAGCCACACCTGTCCTGCGTGTGCGGCCAGAATGCGCGAGCCTCGTGAAACAATGTGGCCGGAGTTGAGGCTGTCTGGTTCCCCGGCAAAAGGAAGCTCACCCTGGTAGTGGAGCTCCATGTTGTCGGTCCAGACTTCGTACTGTCCTGAGTGTTTGTTGACGATGAGCACGCCCCTGGCAAAGGGTCCAACGGCACGAAAATGAGGTTCAGGCACGTTACGAAAAGTTAGGGTTCGTGCGTTGAGAAGCAGGCTGGCGCCGCCCACCTGAAATTGCAAAATGAGGTCATTCTGGGCGTTGATCACACAACTCTGCAAGGAGGTGTTGGCGTGGGTTGGCCAGCCCTCAGGCCAAGACAAATCTCCAAGGCCGAGTTCCTTTGTGTTGCCAGCCCACGTGGCATTGGCGGGTCGAAAGATGGTTAAAATCCCATGTGGATGGCACACCCAGCCCGCGATGGGAGAACTGTTGTGAGGGGTTTGCGGATCTTTCTCTCCTCTCGCTTGCTGCCACAGGGGGAAATCATTCCAAAAGCGGGGTTCGGAGGAGTGTGTTGTGAGGCCTCCTGAAAACAGGGGCGGTGACTCCGGTGACCAAAGCGTGCGCTCAGTGAGGGTGCCAAGAGAAAGGTCCTCCGTCATAAAAAGGATTTTTTGACTCCCCACGATGAGAAGTTCGCCACGGTCGTTGTGCTGGAGCACAGCTTGATCGGAGTTTCCAAAAAAATCGGCAGACAAGAGCTCGTGCGGCGTGGCAGCTGCAGGAGACGCAAAAAAGAGTGCGCAGAGAATGAGAGCTCGAACTTGCCGCGGTGTGCTGAGACGGTTTCTTTTCATATGGGCCTCGTGATAACGGTTGAAGTTCTGGATTGCGAGAGTTTGGCCAATGGGCTGAATATGTTCAAGGGAGGTGAAGATGATCTTTGGTTCGGTGCTGGGTGAGCGCATTCTGTTTGACGGTTCTAGCAAGAACTCGGCTGCCCCTTCTTTCCCTGCCAACCCTGAGGTTTCGCGAAAATACGAACGCCACAGGCCTCTGGTGCAAAGACACATCGACTTCGATTTGAAGATTTCCTTTTCGAAAAAAAGGCTTTCCGGAACGGTGCACATTGTTGTGGAAGTCGTGGACCTTGAGGCCAAAGAGCTGGTGCTCGACGCAAAGGAACTCAACATTGAGGAGATAAGGGTTTGCTCGCTGAAGTCCTTCGATCAATCACGTTTTGAAAGCTTGAATTTGACTCAAGAAAAGACAGTTGCGTTTGAGCACAGCGATGATCTTTTGACCGTCCGTGAGCTTCCGACCGATCTCGGTGTGGGAGACCATTTTGTGGTTTCCATCGACTACCAGGTGGT